>JANJUO010000042.1 GCA_024710535.1 bacterium | reverse complement strand
AACTGAAAAGATAGTGATAAAGAAATAGTGGATTGCAATAAATTTGATATGTATAAATGTAATAATTATTTATAAGTTTCGTTTAAATAGTTTTGGATAGAAAAATGTTTGAAATTAAAGAACAATTTATTGTGGATAGTAGTGGAAATAAAACCGCTGTTATTATTGATTATTTGGAATATCAGCAAATCTTAGATATGTTGGAGGAGTTTGAAGATTTAAAGGTTTTTGATAAAATAAAATCAGAAAATGAAGAACTCATTCCATTTGATTTGGCAATGGAACAAATTGGATTATGAGTTTAAAAATACTTATATCGAAAACTGCACAGAAAGAACTTTCTCAAATAAATAGAAAAGATGCTATTACAATTAAGGAAAGAATTCTAACACTTGCTGAAGATATAAAAATTGAAGATGTGAAAAAATTAACTAATAGAGAAGCTTATAGAATGAGAATTGGGAATTATAGATTAATTTTTGAAACGGATTTCAATAGTTTTATTAATATTCTACATATTGGACATAGAAAGCATATCTACAAATGGATATAAGATAAAAAATAAAGCATTTATTGTATAAAATTAATGAGATAAATTTTCAGATTATACTTTTGCTAATACAATGAGAATACAAAGTGGGAATTATTCTTTATCATTCAAATTTGCCAATTGCATTCTAATTTCTAAAATACTCTGCTACCTTTGTCGATTTCATCTAAAATTATTTCTGCAATTTCAAGTGCTTTGGTTGCCGAAATTGCATCAACTTTGGTATTTTCATTATTTAAAATAGAATGAAAGAATGATTTTTGCTCCTCTTCGATTGCATTTGTTTTGTGGATTTCCGGCTTTATATAATAAATGCTTCTATTAGTGTTATTTGAATCAATTGAGCCGAGCATTGTTGCAAGTTTTGCAGGATGATTCAAATCCGAATCCAAAATATTGAATACTTCAGCAGATTGCTCAAGAAAATCAATAGAAATATAGGCATCTTTTTGGAAAATACGCATTTTTCTCATTTGATTTGCAGAAATTCTCGAAGCTGTAAGATTTGCAACTGTACCATTTTTGAAGGTAAGTCTGGCGTTTGCAATATCTGTGGTTTCTGATAAAACATTTACTCCATTGGCATCTATTTTGCTGATTTCAGAATCAACAAGTTGTAAAACAATATCAATATCATGAATCATCAAATCGTGAATTACAGAAACATCTCTTGCTCGTGGCTTGAACTGTCCTAAACGATGCGCCTCAATAAATAGTGGCTTGATATCGAAATCTTGAACCGAAATCAATGCCGGATTGAATCTTTCTATATGTCCAACTTGAATTTTCACATCAAACTCGGAGGCAAGTGTGATAATTTTATTTGCACTTTCAACTGTATCGGTAATTGGCTTTTCAATAAAACAGTGCTTACCTTTGCTTATACATTGGCTTGCAACTTCATAATGCACAGAAGTTGGCACTGCTATTATCAAAACATCACTATTATCAATACATTCATCCAGATCGGAAAATGCCATGCATGAATAATCTTCGCTACCTTTGAGTGTGCGCTCTCTAATTATATCGTAAACACCAGAAAAAATCACATTTTCATTATTTCGAAGTACTTTACAATGAAAATTTCCGAGATGCCCGATACCAACAACACTAACTTTTAATTTTTTTTCCATATTTTACCCGTGAGGATGTGCCATTTTGTAAATTTCTTTTAATCGTTCAATAGATAAATGAGTGTAGATTTGTGTAGTTGAAAGTGATGCATGCCCAAGCATATCACCAACTGATTTTATATCGGCACCGTTATCGAGCAAATGTGTTGCGAATGAATGACGCAAAATATGGGGGGATTTCTGCTTACATTCTGTTACATTTTTCATTGATTTATTCAAAAATCTATAAGCCGCCACCTGATAAAGTCGCTTGCCTTTTGGAGTAAGAAATAGTGCTTTTTCGGATGAATCCTTGAGTAATTCACTTCGGCGCTCAATATATTTTTTTAATGCCAAAATTGCCTGATTTCCAATGGGAACAATGCGTTCTTTCCTGCCTTTTCCCATAACCCTGATAGTTTTTGAAGCAAGATTAAGTTCATTAACATTCAAATTAAGTGCTTCGCTAATACGTAATCCCGAACTATACAATAATTCTGTAAGTGCTTTATTCCTTAATTGAATAATGTCTTCATCATCGAAATTATCCATTAATTCGCTAACTTCGTTTTTCATCATATATGATGGTAGTTTTTTCTCTCTTTTTGGAGTTGAAATTGCAGAAACAATATTCTCCTCAATCAAACCTTTTTTCACACAATATTTGAAAAATGATTTAACTGCAGAAATTTTCTGGCGCAAGGAATTTCTTTTGAAATCTTTATCATAAAGCCATCCCAAGAATGGGCGAACGTCCTCTGTATCGAGTAATTGAACATCTACTTCATTACCAAATTCATCGATTATAAATGTTTCGAATTGGCTTAATGCTTTTCTATAACTTTCTATCGTATGCAAAGAATAGTTTTTCTGAACTTTCAGAAAATCCAAATAATTGTTGATTGTATTCTTTAAATCCATAATTCTCTCATCAATTTAAAAAATACAAGCAACAATTATTGTTCCAAAAATCATACTTTCTTATTTTTTCTTGCGATCAGCTTCGGTTATTGGAATAATTTCTTTGATTTTCTCAATGGTTGCTTTGTCGTAATCATTTGATTTTATATTGAATTCTTTAAGTTTGCTCCAATTTTTTAATCCATCGCTGAATTTAGATAAATAGTTATTATTTAGAGTAACTTTTGTTAGTTTTTTCAATTTATACAATTCTTCCGGTATCTCAACAATATTATTATTATCAGCAAGGAAAACTTCCAAATTTATCATTTTTGATAATTCAATTGGAAGATGACGAATTTTATTATGTGAGATATTTAATTGAGTCATGTATGGGAAATTTCCAAATTCCTTTGGTATTGAAGTTAATTTATTGTGATTCAAATTGAGTTTTCTCAAATTAGTCAATGACATCAAGCTATCAGGAATAGATGTTATATCATTATGTCCCATATCTATAACTTCCAAACCTTTCATATCCAACATAATAGCAGGAATTTCAATTATAGCATTGCTTGAAAAATTAATTTCTCTCATTTTAGTTTTATTTTTTGTATTAATTTTGAAATTAGTCAAACTATTTTCTGATAAATCCAAAATTTCAAGGTTCGGCATCGTCCAAATAAAATCAGGAATAGAACGCAAACCATTAAACGCATATTTCAAAGATTTAAGATGCGGAAGTTCCTGAATCTGGATAGGGAATTTTTTTAATCTGTTTCCTGATAAATCAAGATATTGAATGTTCTTATTCTGCCAAAAATATGCAGGAATATCATAAAGCTCGGCGTCAGCAATTCTAACCCATTGTAAATTTTTAATTCTATCAAACCCCATCGGCAATATAGAATTAAATCCTCCATCAACATTTAATACAATAACATTTTCCGGATCTTCGATTGCTTCGGAAAAACTTGTATATACTTTCATTTTTTGTAACTCTTCCAAACTGTATAGTCTATGTTGAGAGAATACACTTATGGCAGAAATAATCATCAAACCAAAAATCAAATATAATTTTTTCATAACTTTTCCCAAAATTGTAAATAACATACATATAAATGACAGATTAGGCACGAAATAGTTACATAAAAATTGGAAAAAATTTTTTGGCACAATTTATGTAAAAGTAATATCTGTGTTATTTGATACAAAAAGTATGCAATAATGTCATAAAAACAGACATTATGGCATATAAAATAAAGGTATGACAAAATGGCATTAAAAAAAATATTATTTATTGTTTAATTATAAAAAGGGATTTAAAAAAATGGGAAAAATTATTGGAATTGATCTTGGAACTACAAATTCGGTAGTTGCAGTAATGGAAGGTTCATCACCAGTGGTGATTGCAAATAGTGAAGGTGGCAGAACAACTCCTTCTATGGTAGGTTTTGCAAAAAATGGCGAAAGAATTGTTGGTCAAGCCGCAAAGCGTCAAGCAATTACCAATCCACACAACACTATTTATTCAATCAAAAGATTTATGGGAAGACGCATAAGTGAAGTGAGTGAAGAATCCAAAATGGTTCCATTCAAAGTTGTTACTGCCGAAGACGGACAAACTGTCAGAGTGGATATTGACGGCAAAAAATACTCTCCACAAGAAATTTCAGCAATGATTCTTCAGAAAATGAAGCAAACTGCTGAAGATTATCTTGGACAAAAAGTTACCGAAGCAGTTATCACTGTTCCTGCTTATTTTAATGATGCTCAAAGACAAGCAACAAAAGATGCAGGCGAAATTGCAGGATTGAATGTTAGACGTATCATTAACGAACCAACTGCAGCTGCACTTGCATTCGGATTGGATAAAAAAGGCAAAAATCAAACCGTTGTTGTTTATGATCTTGGAGGCGGTACATTTGATATTTCTGTTCTTGAAATCGGTGAAGGCGTTTTTGAAGTGAAATCAACCAATGGCGATACTCACCTTGGTGGGGATAACTTCGACCATAGATTGATTGATTTCTTGGCTGATGAATTCAAGCGTATGGAAAATATAGATTTACGTAAAGATCCAATGGCTTTGCAAAGACTACGCGAAGCTGCCGAAAAAGCAAAAATCGAATTATCACAAATGCTCCAAACAGATGTGAATTTGCCATTTATCACCGCAACTCAAGATGGTCCAAAGCACTTTAATCTTAATATTACAAGAGCTAAATTTGAATCTCTTTGCGAAGATTTATTCCAAAAATCATTAGGTCCATGCGAACAGGCAATGAGAGATGCAAAATTAACTCCTGCACAAATTGATGAAGTAATTCTTGTGGGTGGTTCTACTCGTATTCCAAAAATTCAGGAACTTGTTCGTTCATTCTTCGGTAAAGAACCTTCACGCGGAGTAAATCCAGATGAAGTAGTAGCAGTTGGCGCCTCAATTCAAGGTGGCGTTCTTTCGGGAGATGTAAGTGATATTTTATTGCTCGATGTCACTCCATTAACTTTGGGTATTGAAACTCTTGGCGGCGTAACTACTCCAATGATTCCTTCAAATACAACAATACCAACTCGTAAATCAGAAATTTTCTCTACTGCAACAGACAGTCAGACTTCTGTTGAAGTGCATGTTTTGCAAGGTGAACGCCCAATGGCACGCGACAACCGCTCTCTTGGCAGATTCCATTTAGACGGAATTCCAACTGCTCCACGTGGTATCCCACAAATCGAAGTTATTTTTGATATTGATGCAAACGGTATTCTTTCTGTATCCGCAATGGATAAAGCAACAAGCAAGAAGCAAGAAATTCGTATTGATGGCTCGAGCGGATTATCTAAAGATGATATTGAAAAAATGAAAAATGATGCTATGAAAAATGCTGATGATGATAAGAAAATCAAAGAGCAGGCAGACCTCAAAAATCAAGGCGATTCTTTGCTCTATTCAACTGAAAAGCAATTGAAAGAACTTGGTGATAAGATTTCGGCAGATAACAAGAAGAAAATTGAAGATGCAAAAGAAAGATTATCAAAAGCAATCAAAGAAAATCCATCAGATTTGCGTTCTGCAATCGATGAATTAAACAACTTGTGGAGTGCTGTTACAACTGAGATTTATCAGAATGCAAGTGCGCAACCGGGTGCAAATCCAACTGCAGATCCTAATACAGGAAATACTCCTAACGATGGGGGAGTGGAAGAAGCAGAATACACAGTTGTTGATGACGACAAAAAATAATCCTATAAAAAAATGAAATATTATGCCGGTTTGTTTTTAGCAAATCGGCATTTTTTTAGCAATTTTGTCAAAAATGTCAATTATAGTTTTGATTTGGGATTTGTTTATTTTTTTTGAAGGAAATCAAAACTTCTGTGCCTTGATTAACCGAACTACGTATTGAAATTTCTCCATTCATCAGTTCAACAAAATTCTTCACAATAGTCAATCCAAACCCTGTACCATGAATAAAACCTGAATTTGTTGCTCTATAGAATGGATCAAAAATATGTTTCAAATCATTTTCGGGAATACCAATACCAAAATCTTTGATAGATAAAGTTACAATAGTATTAAATTCATTTATTGTAATAATAATTTCTTTTTTGAATGATGAATATTTAATGGCATTTGAAATTAGATTAATGCAAATATGCCATAACATTTTTTCATCTGCAAATATATTAATTTTTTCTTTATTAGAATTAAATACAAAATCAAATTGATACTTTTGCTGAAGGGAAAATTCATCAACAATTTCTTTAAGATAATTAACAAAATCAATTTCTACAAAATTAGAATTCTCTTGGATGTTTTTAATATTTTCAAACGTTAAAACATTATCAATAAGTGAAGTCATTCTTGAGATAGCTTGATTTATTTTTTCTAATTGTCGATTATATTTTTCTTCATCTCTATTTTTGTCGAAAAATTTGAGGAGATCTGCACTTGAGGCAATTACTGCAAGAGGAGTACGATACTCGTGAGAAATCATATTTATCAAATCACCTTTAAGTTGATTCAATTCTTTTTCTCTTTGATAGGCACTGAGTATATTATCACGAGTTTGAATAAGATTCTCTTCGGCAATTTTTCTTCTATTAATCTCTGCTCGCAAATCATCTGTTCTCTCTTCAACTCTTTGCTCAAGTTCACGATTCAAAGTAATTAATTCTTCTTGACTTTCATGAAGCATTTCCATAGTATGATTCAATTCAGATTGTTTCTGCTGAAGTTCTTTGTGTGCTTTTCTCTTTCTTATAAAAAGCATCGTTGCCAAAACTGCTATTATGATAAAAAGTATAGCAAAAAATGTACTTAAATATAATTTTGTTTGTTGCTCTTTGAGCATTCTTTGCTTGTATTCCACTTCATTTTTTTCTTTGATATACTTAGAATCCAAAATAGCAAAATCACGCGTTTTTTGTTCTTTTTCGATAATTTCTTTGTACTTCAAAAAATTTTTCAAAGCAATATATGCATTGGATAATTCATTAATTTTTTCGTAACACTCCGCCAATTTTTTATAACCGGAAGCAATGTAAATTTCTTTCCCGGATTCCTTTGCTAAAGTAACTCCGCTATCAAGATAGATTATCGCCATTTTGTAATTACCTAATCTCATATAAGAATCA
>JANJUO010000003.1 GCA_024710535.1 bacterium | reverse complement strand
CAACTGTTTCAGCATTTTTATTCAAACTGGGGTTTGAATTGTATTATCTTTTGTTTTAAAAATATAAAAAATATTATTAGTTTTATAAAAATATTTTTTTAGTTTGCTTAAAATTCATTAATTTAGTTGTGTTGTTTTTTATTAAATTGAATAAACTATTATGCTTAGTCAATCAGTGCAAGATTATTTGAAAACCATTTACAAATTACAGGAAAATGGTTTGGTTTCGACTACCCGAATTGCAAAGGAATTAAACATATCCGGCGCCTCAGTTACCGGAATGTTGAAAAGACTTGCTGCAATGAAATTAGTTGATTATAACTCATACAAAGGTGTAAAGCTCACCGATGACGGAATCAAAATTGCCCTTGAAATTCTCAGGCATCACAGATTGCTCGAACTCTATCTCAAAGATTCTCTTGGTTTTTCATTGGCGCAGGTTCATGATGAAGCCTGTAGATTGGAGCATTATGTTTCTGAAGAATTCGTAGAAAAAATTGATGCTTTGATGGGGCGTCCGGAATTTAGCCCACTTGGAAATCCTATCCCAACCAAAGACGGATATATTCCACCATCTGATTTGCAATCTTTAATTGCAATCGAATTAAATAAACTTGCCGTTATTAAGCGATTAAGCGATGATGACCATGAAATGATTGCTTATTTCGAGCAAATGGGATTGGTTCCAAATGTTAAAATAAAAGTTTTAGATCGCGCTCCATTCAACGGTCCGGTTACAGTTGAATATAATGGTGCAAGGCAAATTATCGGCAGTGATATAGCAAAGAATATTTTTGCAGATACCGATATTTTAGAAAATAGATAAAATTAAATTTTTCTTATCCAAATCAACTGTTTATTTTTGTAAGCAGTTGATTTTTTATTTTTTGGAATTGAAATGTCTGAATTATTTGAAGATTTTGAACCGAGCAAAAAGGATGAGCCAATTAATTTAAACTCACCGCTCGCTGACAGAGTTCGTCCCAAATCAATTGATGAAGTAGCAGGGCAGAAGCATCTTATCGGTGAAAACGGACCGCTCAGACTTCTCTTCGAATCAAAAGAATTTCCTTCGATTATTTTTTGGGGTCCTCCCGGAGTCGGAAAAACAACACTTGCAAATCTAATCAGCAAATCGGGAAAATATCATTTTCAAAAACTTTCGGCAGTTGAATCTGGAGTAAAAGAGGTGCGTGAAGTGATTGCAATGGCGCAAAAACTGCAGAAATCCGGCAAGCGAACACTACTTTTTATTGATGAAATTCATAGATTTAATAAATCCCAGCAAGATGCACTTTTGAATGCTGTTGAGAATGGCACAATTATATTAATTGGTGCCACTACAGAAAATCCATCTTTTGAGGTAAATTCTGCCTTAATAAGCCGCTCTTGTGTATATCATTTGCAACCATTAAATGAAGATGAAATAAAAGAATTGATTTATCGGGCATTAAAATCAGATATAATTTTATCAAAATATGAAATTGAAATCGAAGATATAGCACATTTGGTAAAGATTTCAGGCGGAGATGCACGAACGGCATTAAACGCGGTGGATATTGCTTTCAAAATTGCAAAAAAGAATGAAAATAATCAATACATTTTAACAAAAAAATTGATTGAAATTGCTGTTCAGCAAAAAACTGCTCAATATGACAAAGCAGGTGAGAACCACTATGATACAATTTCTGCATTCATTAAATCAATGCGCGGAAGCGATCCGGATGCGGCACTTTTTTGGCTTGCAAAAATGCTTAATGCCGGAGAAGACCCAAAATTTATTGCTCGCAGAATGGTAATTTTTGCAAGTGAAGATATTGGCAACGCTGATCCAATGGCACTTCAGTTAGCAGTTTCCGTTTTCAATGCTGTGAATCTTATCGGTATGCCGGAGTGCAGAATCAATCTTGCTCAAGGGGTAACTTATCTTGCATCAACTTACAAATCAAATTCCTCATATATGGGAATAGAGCGGGCAATGGCAGACATTAATAATGGTGCCGACACAAGCGTTCCACTGCATTTGAGAAATGCTCCAACAAAATTAATGAAAGACGAGTGCTATTCTCTGAATTACAAATATCCACACGATTTTGATGAGCATTTTGTGAATGAATGCTATTTCCCAAGCGAAAAATCAGAAAAAATTTATTACAAACCGGCAGATTCTGGCAAGGAAAAAGAATTCAAAGAAAGATTAAATAAATTATTTATGGTTAGAAATAGAAAATATTGAATCAAAGATCGTCCTTTTATTTCATTTATTATAATTTACTTCTTTGCTGTCTGACGAAAAAAAGATTATATAGTAGTTTGATAATTAATTATATGTTGAAAATAATTACTTGATTGAACATTTGGCAAGTTTCATATTGATTACAGCACGGTTCAGTTTCAGCATACAAAAACCAGATTTTTGTCCGAAGGTTTTTTTGGAATAATTCAATAATTTGTTAATTTTGTAATTCATTAATAAGGAGATGTAGGTAATTGAGATTGCACCCATTTAGCAACTAATGATAATTAAATATATGAAATGGATAATTTTTTACATGTTTGTGTTTTGCTTTGTAGAATTATTTGGTCAGAATCAAAGAATTCTATCATTTAATCTTTTTGATGGAACAGTAGATACTCTGAATCAAGTTGATTTTGATTCGACTATTGTTAGGGAAATGACAAATTATTTTGTAGGTAAGATAAATAATGATTTGAATGATTTGAAGGAGGAACCCCCAGTAGATAATATTTATAAGGGAAGTAGTTTTACACGAAAGAGACAAGCATCTTTAGATTTCAATATAAATAACTATCCTATTAGAACAAGTGTAAAACTACTTAAAATTATAAATGATTCATTAAAAAGTCAATGTTCAGGAAGTTTGATAAGTAGTAAACACGTTTTAACTGCAGGTCATTGTGTTGCCCAATTTAACAAGGATATACTATTGTATGATTCGCTTTTTGTTTGTCCTGTATTGGACAACGGACAATTTAATAACAATTTTGAATGTAGTTTGGTAAAAAGAATTTTCATTTTTGAAAATTGGGATATGTCTAACTCAGACTTTTCAGTTTTAGAACTTGATAAATCAGTTGGAGATGAGACTGGATGGATAAGTATTGGATTTGAATCGAATGACTCTTTATTGTTGGATGGAATTTTTTATAAATTTTCATATCCTGCTGTAACTTTACTTTTAGCAGATTCTAATTCATATAATGGTGATACACTTTATTACTGTTATGGCAAAGCAAATATCATTGAATCAAATAATTTTGGCGTTAGGAATGCTATTGGAATTCCTGGTGAGAGTGGAAGTTCTCTAATAAAAGTTGAGAATAATAAAACCTATACAAGTTATGGTGTTAGTTCATGGAGTCACGATATAATTCATTGCCGATTAACAAATTGGCAGTATTACGCTATAAAATCAATTATATTTAATGACCTTACAATTGGAAATCCCAATATTAAAGATCCACAAGAAATTAATATTTTTCCTAATCCAACTTTGGATTATTTGAATATAATTTATTCAGGAGTAAACAACTTAAACAAAATCATAATATTTGATTTGAATGGTAGAAAAGTTCTGGAAGAAACTAATCTATCAAATGAAATTAAATTGAATTTGACATCACTTTTTCAAGGAACTTACATTTTAGTAACATATACAGATGAAAAATATACGATAAGTAAAATAATTAAAACCGGCAATAACAATGCGAATTTTAAATAAGAGAAATCTTAAGAGATTTTGAAAAATTGAAGTAAGAAAGGTTTAAATTTTCAATCAATGCACTTCGATTATTTCCAAGTGCATTTTTTGTTTTAATGGAATAATTTGTTAAATTTGTAATTCATTTATTGAGGGGATGTAGGTAAATGAGATTATAAATTAAGAAACGATCAAATTTATAATTTAACTATTTTGGAACATTTGAAAAAAAAGAAATGAGTAAAAACACATCAATAACACTTGGGAATTATTTCGATGAATTTGTTCAAAGTCAAATTATAAATGGACGTTACCAAGATATTAGCGAAGTAATTAGAGCGGGGCTTCGTCTTTTAGAAAATGAAGATAGTAAAATAATAGCACTAAAAACTGCTATCCAAGATGGCTTGAACAGTCCCATTGTAGAGAATTTCAACTTTGAAGAACATCTTGAAGAACTAAAATCCAATCGAAGAATCAATGGCTAAAGTAATATTTAGACAGAAAGCAATAAATGACCTAACTGAAATTTGGGAGTATACATTAAAAAATTGGTCTGAAAAACAAGCTGACTTTTATTACCGAACAATTAAAACTGCTTGTGATTTTATCGGTGAAAACCGTAATATCGGTAGAAATTATTCCGAAATAAATAATAGATTATTTGGATTCAAAACTGGGAAACATATTGTGTTTTACCAAATTATTTCAGAGGACGAAATTGAAGTAATCAGAATACTACACGAAAAAATGGATTTGAGGAATAGGATTTCAGAATAAAAGTTGAATAAAATTAGTAAAGATTACTTTAATAATTCAATAAATTTCATTTAATTTTTTTCCAAATGCATTTTTTGTTTTAATGGAATAATTTGTTACTTTTGTAATAAAAATAAAATAATGGTATTTTTATATCGTTTATTTTGTTGATTAGAAAGAATTAGTGTTTGATATAATAATTAAGAATTGGCTATGATACAAGCAAATAATATTAATACAAACTTACAAATTCAGATATTGAATTCTGTTAATGCATTGGATTATAATCAACAATTAAAATTATTAGATTTTATAAATTCATTATTCGTTAAAGTTGAACACAAAAATAATGAATTATTAAAATATGCTGGTATTATAGACAAGGGTGATTTAGATACAATGAAAAATTCAATTAAAGATTGCGAGAAAGTTGATTTAAATGAATGGTAATTTTTTATTAGACACAAATATTGTGATTGCTTTATTTGATAAAGATGACGCAATAATTAACAAAATCAAAGTATCGGACAAAATTTTCATTCCATCCATTGTAATTGGTGAATTATATTATGGTGCTTTTAATTCATCAAAAAAGATAGAAAATATTGAGAAAATCAATCAATTTAAACTTGATGCAAATGTACTTAATTGTGATTCAATTACAGCATTTTATTATGGCAAGGTAAAGAAGGAACTTAAAGTAATTGGAAATCCTATTCCTGAAAATGACATTTGGATAGCCTCTTTAGCAATTCAATATAATTTGCAACTTGTTAGTAGGGATAAACATTTTTATAAAATCGAGAATTTAATCACAATTCAATGGTAAAATTTTCGGATATGTTTTATGAAATTAAATCATTGCCCTTCGATTATTTCCAAGTGCATTTTTTGTTTATAGATTTATTAGTTAGATTTGTAATTCATTTATTGAGAGGATGTAGGTAAATGAGTTAGAATTTTGTAAAGTAAGGTTTTGTTTAGATGGTTGACTCTTCCAAAATAATTGAGATTGTTAATAGGATTGCTTCAAAATTCAATCCTGATAAGATTATTTTATTTGGTTCTTATGCAAATGGAACTGAAAACGAAGATAGCGATATAGATTTGTTGATCATACAAGATTCAGATTTATCACCACAAAAAAGGGGGTTTGATATACGCAAATCTTTAATTGGATTGATGATGCCTTTTGATATCTTGATTTATACGAAATCTGAATTTGAGAGCGAAATTATGAATAGTTCTTCTTTTATAAACACAGCAATTAAAAATTCTAAAGTACTTTATGAAAGAACAGTATGATGATATATTACAATGGATTGAAAAAGCTGACCATGATTTAGGTTCGGCTAAGATAATATTCATTCATTTGCCAGATTATTTTGATACAATTGCCTTTCATTGCCAGCAAGCTGTTGAGAAATATTTAAAAGCAATTTTAGTATATTATAAAATCGAATTCAAAAAAACACATGATTTAGTCTATTTATTGGAGCTACTTTCATCCATAATTGAGATTGATGAGAGTTCATTCAGAGATGCTTTTACTTTAAATAACTTCAGTGTTCAGATAAGATATCCAAACAAAATTCTAAAACTAACTAAAGATGAGCTTGAGATGGCAATACAAATTGCAGAGAAATTTCATTTATTCGCTAACAAATTAATTAAGAATAATAAAATTATCTAATTTGAATTTTAATTTTGATAAATTGAAATAAAGCAATTCCTACCTCCGAAGAACTTTTGCTTATGAAGTTTTTTGGAATAATTCCATAAATTACTAAGATTTATTATTCATTTATTGAGGGATAATTGTAAGTTTGTAATTTGCTTTATAATATTTTTATAAAATAATTTTTAAGAGTATTTTTGGGGAATAATTATGAAAAAAGTTTTATTGTTGTTAGCAGATGGTTTCGAAATATACGAAGCGAGTGTTTTCATTGACGTTATTGGGTGGAATCTTGT
>JANJUO010000283.1 GCA_024710535.1 bacterium | reverse complement strand
TCTAACTTAATTAATATTTCAATGATTAATATAAATATTTATTTATTTAATAATATTTATTCATTTGATAAAAGAAATATTATTATTAAGCAATTCTCCACAAAGATTGCGTCAACTTTTGATAATCGAACGCAATTGTATGATTGGGCTTTGATATTTCATTCAATTTTTGGGAAAATCTTGAATAATTTTTGGAATTTGCTTACATTGATTAAAATTACCTATCCTAATTTTCTGATTTTGAATGAAAAGTTGGGAATTGACTTCCAATTGGCGAGGTAATTCATTGTTTGGAATCCTCAAGAGAACGCTATTTTGCTGAAGATTTTCATTATTTATATGCAATTGCCTTGCAAAAGAGCGGAGAAACTCCAAAAAATTGAGCAGATATTTGGAATTTTCATTTGTCCGAATACTCATTTATTGCAATTATTCATTCCAATATGATGATTAATTCAAAGTTGATGAGTTTGAAGGATTTTGGCGAGTTGAAATTTCATTATTCCTCAGATAATCCGATAAGTTTTGGATGTTTGTAACAGAAAAAGTCTCCATAAAACCACTACCAATCCCATTAGCGATTGAAATTGAAATATTCAATATTAGATTGAGGAACTTATTGGAAATATCCTTGTTACAAACAGGTAATCCAAAATGGATTTTTCAAGGAATTTTGATCTTAAAATTTCTATTATTTGAAAAAGATAAACGTTATTGCTTTCAAGTAACAAAGAAATCAAAAATTTACAAAGCAGTTGATTAATTACGAATTTCTTAATTTTCTATAAATCTCAATTAACTTTGATAATTTTTCATATATTCATTCAAATCATTCAAAATTAAATTGTATGCATCCTCAATTCCAACATTATAAAGTCTTGCACCTGATGCATAAAAATGACCACCGCCACCATATCTTAATGCCAAATCTCTTGCTGAAAAATTATCTTTTGTTCGAAATGACATTCTAACCTCATCTCTATCGGTGATTTCAGCCATTAGTATTCCCATTTTCACTCCTTCGATCGACAATGTTTTCTCTACGAAATTATCAACATCTTCATCTTTGGAGCTTGTTTCAATCAGAAATTCTCTTGGAATTTTCATAATGCAGACTTTTCCATCAAAAAAAACATTCATCGAACTTAATGCCCTGCCCAATAATTTTGTAGCATTCAAAGAATTTGAATTATAGATTTTTTCATAAATATAAGTTGGATTTGCACCGGCATCAATCAATTCTGCAATAATTTTATGGACTTCTGGAGTTGTTCTTTGAAATCTAAAACTACCTGTATCAGTCATAATAGCGGCATATAAATTCTCTGCAATTTCTTGATTAATGTAGAAATTATCTGCATTTTGAAAAAATCTCCAAATCAATTCTCCTGTTGAACTTGCATCGGTATCAATACAATAAACATCACAAAATTCTTTTGGATTAATATGATGATCGATCATAACCTTTTTGGCTTTAGATTGAAATATATATTGCTCCATAGACTTAGTTCGAGAACTATCATTCAAGTCAACGATGAAAATTGCATCAGAATTCAGAATAAAATCAATTTCATCTTCATTAAAAACAATAACTTCATTGCAAAGAGGGAGAAATTTAAGATTAGACGGTGTTTCTGAATAATTTATCACCTTAACAGACTTGTTAAGTAACTTAGCATAAATATATAAAGATAAAGCACTTCCTAATGCATCTGCATCGGGGTTTACATGAGTTGTGATAGTGATTTGCTTAGAATTTTCGAATATTTCCAATGCTAATTTTAGATTTTCTTTCAAGTTCATACTTCTCGTCTATAAATTCTCAAATTCTGGAATAAGTTTCATCAAATCTTCCGGCTGTTCGCGAAATCTAATTAATTTTGCATCTTCTCCATCAACCAAAACCTCTGCAGGACGTGGTCTATTATTGTAATTTGATGCCATTACATAACCATAAGCGCCAGCATCTCGGAAAATAAGTAAATCGCCTTCTTCGGCTTCAGGTAGGAAAGTGTTTTTTGCAAAAATATCAGAATTCTCGCAAATTTGACCACAAATATTCACATTTTGGTGAAGTTTATCCTTTCCATAAATGTATGATCTATGCTTTGCACCATACAAAGCAGGTCTAATCAAAGTGCTCATTCCTGAATCAATACCGACAAATGTTTTGTAACTATTTTTTAAACCAACTACTTTTGAAATTAGATAGCCAGCATCGGCAACCAAAAATCTTCCAGGTTCAAGTAATAATTGCGGCGTTCCAAAGTGATACTTTGCTGATTTTTCGATAAAAACTTCGCTAATTAATTTTGCAGTCAAATCAATATTCAATGGATCTTCATCATCTTCATACGGAATACCGAAGCCACCACCAATATCAATATACTCAGGAACAATTTCCAATTTGTTGAATAAATTTCCGGCAATCATCATCAATTTTTCAACAATTTCAGCGAAATAATATGGTTCAAGATTGTTTGAGCCAGTCATCATGTGGATTCCAAAACGCTTAATTCCTGCATCAATTGCCTTCTGATAAGCAATAATTGCTTTTTCGTAAGGTACACCAAATTTTGCATCAGAACCGGCAGTAGTTATCCCTTCAAAACCACCTCTGCCAATTCCCGGATTCAATCTGAACGAAATAATATCAGGCTTGCCAACTTTCAATAATCTATCAAAAGAATTAATATCGTCTAAATTAATTCTTCCAACATTATTCAATGCGAATTCCAAATCGGTATAACTTTCATAATTACCTGTATAAAGGATATTTTCTTTGCTGAAACCGGCTTTTTGGGATAGCAAAACCTCCATTGGAGACGAGCAATCAGTTCCTGCATTTATTTCATTGAAAATCTTCAAAATGTGAGGATTACTGTTTGCTTTAACAGAATAATGTATTTTTGTGTTTGGATAATACTTATCAAATGTATTGCGTAAGTTCTTGTAATTGCTAATTATTCTCTGCTTGTCATAAACATAAACAGGAGTTCCATATTTTTCTGCAATTAATTTTATATCTAAATTTGAGATTTTTGTCATCGCTTTAATTCCTCAAAAATTGAACTATCGAGTTCGTTGGAAAAAAATTCTTTATGTAATAATTCTACAGCAGATTTTAATTTATCTTCATCAATTACAATGCTTAGATTAATTTCGGATGCACCCATCGAGACCATATAAATATTAATATCTTTCAAAATTCCAAAAAATCTTGCAGAAATCCCAGAGGTGTTCCTAATTCCTTCTCCAATAACAGAAATTATTGCTTTGTTATCATAAGTATCAATTGACGAAAACTCGGATAAGTCATTAATAATTTTGTCAGCGTTGAATTTATTATCAATTGTTAAAGAAACACTTACTTCGGAAGTTGATACCAAATCAACGGAAGTCTCATGTTTTTTAAAGACTTCAAACACTTTACCTAAGAAACCGTAAGCACCGAGCATTCTATTTGAAGTTATATTTATGACGGTGGTTCCTTTTCTGAATGCAATTGCTTTAATCGCATTTTGGTTTGTTTTGATGCCAATTATTCTGGTACCAACGCAATTTTTATTGAATGAGTTCAGCACTCGAACTTCGATATTTTTCTTCACAGCCGGGAAAATCGTTTTAGGATGCAATACCTTTGCTCCAAAATATGCTAATTCTGAGGCTTCGATATAAGATAATTTTTTAATCAACTTGGCAGAAGGAATTAAATTTGGATCAGTTGTTAGAATTCCGTCCACATCTGTATAAATATCTAATATTTCAGCATTTACGGCGGCGGCAATCACTCCTGCAGAGTAATCAGAACCTCCACGTCCAAGAGTTGTAATTATTCCATCAGAAGTTCCTGCAATAAAACCTCCACAAATCAAAACATCATTTATCTCGAGCATTGGCAACAAAATTGAATCAATTTTTGATTGAGTTGCTGCAAAATCTACCTCGGCTTCGGTAAAATTATCGTCTGTAATTATCACATCTGAAGTATTCAAAAAAGCAGAATTTAAGCCAGATTTTTGGGCATAAATACTAATAATTTTTGAAGATAATCTTTCGCCATAACTTAAGATTAAATCTTTTGATTTGTTGCTAACTTCGCCAATAACATTTATTGCAGTTGCAAGCATCTTAAACCTTTCAAATTCCAATGAGATAATATCGCCCACTTCATACGATATATTCAAGTCTTCAGCAACATTTTTATGAATTAGATGTACTTTTTCAATCTCATCAAGAGCGAAATTTAGATTACTTTTCAAAGAATCAATTATTTTTACCAAAGAATTTGTAACTGTTGCAAATGCAGAAACAACGACAATTGCTTTTGAATTTCTGCTTCTGATAATTTCTATTACATTTTTTATGGCTTCGGCATTTTTGACGGAGGTACCGCCAAATTTCATTACAATCATTTACTAATACATATTATTTTTAAAACAATATACTAAAACGTTGATGCGTCTTGAATATTTTAATGGGAGATTGTTTATGCATATTGAAATTTTTGGATACTTGGCAGCAATTTGCACCACTTTGTCATTTCTGCCACAAGTAATTAAGATGTTTAAAGAGAAAAAGGGAGACGGAATTTCCACTCCTATGTATGTAATTTTTGTTTTGGGCGTTTTGATGTGGCTTATTTATGGTATAATGCTGGAGTCAATTCCAATTATACTTGCAAATTCAATCACATTACTTTTATCAGGTTCAATTTTAGTAATGAAATTAAAATATGATTAATCAGAAGACTTATAAAGCAATTCAAGCAAGTATCATTAACCCAAAAGATTTATGCTCTTGTGATTTTTTCAAGCAAGGCATTTTGATTTTTGATGAAGAGGGCATTATCGTGTATTGCGGTGATAGAAATAATTGCCCAATAAACGAGGAAAACTTGCAAATTATAGATATGAAAGATCAAATTATTCTTCCCGGATTAATTGATACACATACACATCTCCCGCAAAATTCTGCAATTGGCTTAGGAAATGGAAAGCTACTTGAATGGCTTGAAACTTATATTTTCCCACTTGAAAGCAAATTTTCAAACAAAGAATTTGCTATTTTGCAGTCTGAATTTTTCTTTGACAATATGCTTAAAGCAGGCACTACAACTGCATCAATATATACCGCATTAGATTTGGAATCTACAATAATAGCTTTTGAAATAGCAGATTTTAAAAAAATTCGTGCTTATATAGGACCTCCTTTGATGGATTTGCTAAATAATTCAAACTATTATCAATCAATTGATGCAAATATCAATAAAATCAATGTTTTGCTTGATAAGTGGCATTTAAGAAGCGACAAATTGCAACTTGCCGTAACTCCAAGATTTGCAGGTAGTTGCAGTATTGA
>JANJUO010000615.1 GCA_024710535.1 bacterium | reverse complement strand
TACAAAGTTATTTGAAATTATTAGTAATGAAATTATTGAATCTTTGAAAAATTCGATTCAAATAGAAAATGCAAATGGCAGATTTTCATTGAGTTTTCCGGAATTTTTAGAGATTAAACAAAATAATGGTATTAGTGAAGTTTTGGGGTCAAATAATTTAACTGACAAAGTAATCAGTTTAGAAAATCTATTGGAATTAAGAGATACAAGAATCGAATACTGCTCATATATTGGCGGCAGTTTTAACGATTGGATAATGAGTATTGCTGTTGATGATGAAGAAAATATGTATGTTGCAGGTATGACAACAAGTTATGACCTGCCTGCAATTTCCAGCAAAATCAATCTTAATTTTCAAAATGAAATTGATATATATATTCTAAAAATGGATAAGAATAAAAAAATGATTTGGAGTACATATTGGGGTGGCAATCAAAGAGATTATATTTACAATATTAAATTAGATTCAAAAGGTAATATTTGGGTTGCCGGAGATTGTGAAAGTTATAACATTTATTTAACTGAAAATGCTTTTCAGAAAACCTTAAAAGGTAATGTTAATGGTTTAGTTGGAAAACTTAATAAAGATGGAGAATTAATTTATGCCTCACTTCTTGGCGGCAATGGATATAGTTCGTTTACTATTTTTGATATTGACAAAAATGACAATATTTGGCTTAGCGGAAGAACAACAAGCTCTAATTTTCCATTAACAAGTGATGCTTACAAGAAAACTAACAATTTGGATTATGACACTTTTTTATCGAAAATGTCGAACGATGGCAAACTTATTTATTCCTCATATTTCGGCAGTGAAAGAGCCGATATTATGGAGGGATTTTATGTTACAGATGATTTCAAAATCATACAAAGTGGATTCACGAATAGTTCAAGTTTTCCAAATATCAATACAGAAAAAATGCCTTTTGCAGGTGCTTACGATACTTTTATAGTAAAGTATGATTCTACCGGCAAGCCGGAATGGTCGAGAACTTTTGGCGGAACCGGATTCGATTTGAGTAGAAATCTGATCACTGATAGCAAGGGAAACATTTATGTATCAGGTTATTCAAATAGTAACGATTTGCCAAAAACCAAGGGAGCCTTTCAAAGTAGTAATAATGGATTATTGGATGTATTTATTTCAAAATTTAATTCTGATGGAGGTTTGATTAAAACTACTTTCTTTGGTGGCAGTGATAATGAAGGAACCAATAATGAACTTGTGGCTCAATGGGGTGGAATATTTATCGACAAAAATGACAAAATTTATTTATCAGGATATTCACAAAGTAGAGATTTATGGACTTCTAACAATGCACTTTTCACAGAGAATCAAGGTTTGTGTGACCAATTTATTTTGAAGTTTGATGAAGAGCTCAATCCCGAATATTCTACTTATTTTGGTGGAAAATCGAATGATTATGGCAAAGATATTATTATGAAGAATAATGTTATTTATAGCGTTGGCTGGACTCAAAGCGATGATTTACCAATTTCCAATGATTCATATCAAAAAAAATATAAATCCCAGATTGATGGCTATATTTTGCAACTTAACTTAGGATGTAAGAACTCATTCGATCTTGCTTATGTTAAGGATTTTGGAATTTTATCTTTTGTTGGAAATGCTTTTGCAAAATCGAAGTCATTAATATTGACAATGGATATGAATAATCAAATTGGTGGGGTTTGGCATAAATTACAATTTTCTGTAACAAAGTCATTTGAAATAAATTTTTCCTTCAGAATGTTAAATCCAAAAAAATCTGTTACAGATATTGATAAACCTTATCCCGGTGCCGATGGAATTGCATTTGTAATTCAAAATAGTTCCCATATAGCAAAAGGTGGTTTGGGCGGTGATCTTGGTTATAGCGGAATTCCAAATTCTATTGCTGTTGAATATGATATGTTTTATAATGCGAATCATACGAAGTATAAAGACCCTAATGGTAATCATGTAGCAATAATGTCTAATGGAAAAAATCCAAATACAGCAGAACATAATTCTTACTCCACATTAGCAATAAATTATGATATTATCCCAATGAATCCAAATGGAACAGTTTATTATAGTAAAATTGAATATGACGTTGAAACAAAACTTTTTTCAGTATATCTTGACTCAACTAATGAATTGTCGATACCAATTTTAAGTAAAAATATTGACTTTGCGTCTATGCTTGATCTAACAAATGATGAATTTGCATGGTTTGGCTTGACTTCTGCAACTGCTGATGATTATATGATTCACGAAATATTATCTTGGGATGTTTGTGCGGAAGCAACCTATAATATTTTATCTGACGTTGAATATGATGAATCTTCAAAACTTGAATACTCAATATATCCAAACCCAACTCATTCTTATATTAAAATTGATAAATTATCAATCACAAATACCAGCAAATTTATTCTGTGCGATATTCATGGCAAAGAAATTGAAACAAGGAATATTGTCAAAATTGAATCTGATGCCATAATTGTAAATTTGCTTGATTTAAAAGCAGGATTATATTATTTGACAATATATGACAATCAAGAAGCAAAAAATTTCAAATTGATAAAATATTAGAAATCATGTAACTATTCAGCAGGATGAAACAAATTTACTCATTGTGTAAATTTGAATATTTGATAATTTATTATAAATAAAATTCCTTAATTTCCCCATAGGGAATTATTGTTTGTAACCCCACCTAAATCCTCCCCAAAGGTGAGGACTTTTCGCATTTCTGCTTTTTTCCTCCCTTTGGGGAGGTTAGGAGGGGTTTCTTGCATTAAATTATGCAATCCAAACTGGATTGTGGGACTTACTTGAAATATACATATTACGAATATTTAATCCCTAACTGGATTTTCAAGGGATTTAAATATTTATAAAAATCTGTAGCTTGATAAAATTATGCTTCATTGCTTTAAAATAACAAAGAAATAAAGCTGAGTAATTTCAATTTTAAATCTTAACTAATAATTCATATTTTTTTGCAATTGTAAATATTTCTTTGATATTAATTTTATAATTGTTAAATTAGTAGTGTTGAATAAATCAATTGTTTTATTCAATTTCACAAAATATTTTCATTGACTTTTTTTATTGAGCTAATTTTCTGATTAGCATTGAATAAGTTCGTTTATAGCGTAATTCTGCTGAATTAACATCCAACTCCCTTTTGCTATCAAACCGAATTATTCTCAATTTTGAAATTATTATTATTTTTATTAATAAACTTTAGTATTCTATGGAAGAAAATTCATCAAAAAATATCGGCAAAGTAACTACTCCAATGCCGGTGGCTCCACCCCAAAATCAAACAACTGTGATTGATATTAATGCACTTAAATCAAAAAAAATTGCGGAATTAACAACAATTGCAAAGAATTTGGGAATTTCTAATTTCTCGGACTTGAGAAAGCAAGAGCTTATCATAAAGATTGTTGAAATGCAATCTACCTCAACTCAAAAGGAACAGCAAATGGAAGGAATCATCACAAGCGGTGGTGTTTTGGAAGTTTTGCCAGATGGATACGGCTTTCTGAGGTCTCAAGATTATAATTATCTTTCCTCACCTGACGATATTTATGTTTCTCCTTCTCAAATCAAAAAGTTTATGCTCAAAACAGGTGATGTTATCAAAGGGGCAGTTAGACCACCAAAAGAAGGCGAAAGATTCTATGCAATGCTGAAAGTTGAGTCGGTTAATTATTCAGATCCCGATAAACTTCGCGAACGTGTTCATTTTGATAATTTAACTCCACTCTACCCTAATGAAAGATTAACTCTCGAAAAAGCACCAAGTGAATATTCAATGAGAGTGGTTGATTTGCTTAGTCCAATCGGTAAAGGTCAGCGCGGTTTGATTGTTTCTCCTCCAAAATCAGGTAAAACTATTCTTCTTCAGCAAATTGCCAATAGTATCACTTATAATCATCCCGAAGTAGTTTTGATTGTCTTGCTTATTGATGAACGTCCTGAAGAAGTAACCGATATGGAACGTAGCGTTCGTGCCGAAGTTGTGGCATCGACTTTCGACGAACCACCTGATCGCCACGTACAAGTTGCGGATATGGTGCTTGAAAAAGCAAAAAGACTTGTTGAAGCTAAACTTGATGTGGTTATTTTGCTCGACTCAATCACAAGACTTGCCCGCGCCCATAATACAGTTGTCCCTCACTCCGGCAAGATTCTTTCCGGTGGTGTGGATGCAAATGCTCTTCATAAACCAAAAAGATTTTTTGGTGCGGCAAGAAATATAGAAGAGGGCGGCTCACTTACAATCATCGCTACCGCTTTGGTTGAAATATCGGAA
>JANJUO010000605.1 GCA_024710535.1 bacterium | reverse complement strand
GAAAAATTTCCGGAAGCTCAACAAGCAGAGCAACGCATTCAATCTATGACTGAAGAATGGAAACGTGAAATCTCTGCAATGACTTTGAAAATTGAAAGTTTGGAATTTGAAATCAAAAAAAATAGATTAATATGGACTGATGCCGAAAAAGCGGAAAAAGATTTAGAATTGCAAACTACAAAAAAAACTCGTGAAGATCTTGCTAAATCGACTTTCGAGCCAAATGGTAAATATGATAATGCTGTAAAAACTGTTATGGCTCCTGTTGAAGAAAAGATTTTTGCCTCAGTTCAACAAGTTGCTTCCGATCAAGGTTTTGATATAGTTTTGGACCAAGCAGTTCAGCCAATGGCTTATGGAAATTATAAGTATGATCTGACATTGAAAGTTCTGAAACTCTTGGGTGTTGATACTGATGAATTAGAAAAAGAACTTCAGGATAAAATCGACAAAGACCCAAGAAATAAAAAGGTTGAAACCAAAAATCCAAGAAAGAGGACTGGTAGGGGAGCTGTTGAAACCGAACCTATCAAAGATCCAAATCAACCATTTGAAAATCCGGAGCAAAAGAAACCCGAAGAGGAAGAAGCCCCTAAACCAAGAGAAATTAAAAGAAGATAAATTATGCTAAATTTAAATATTATTGAAACTGCCGATTTGATTGGTGCAGAAATTATTGGTAATAAAGAACTTAAAATATCCGGATTGAACAGAATTGAAAATGCTCAATCCGGTGAATTAACTTTTTTTTATAATGAAAAATATAAAAAGTATTTGGAAATTACCAATGCATCGGTTATCATTGTTCCTGCAAATTGCGAATATATACCAAATGAAAATCAAGCTTTGCTTAGAGTGGATGAGCCATACCAGAAATTTGTACAATTATTGATTTGGCTTAATAACCGCAAGCCGCATAAGCAAAAATTTGTACATTCCACAGCCGTTATTGGTAATAATTGCCAAATTGATGAGTCTGTATATATTGGCGCATATTGCGTTATTGGAGATAATTGTAAAATTGGAAAAAATTCTTATCTCCATAGTAATATTAGCATTTACGATAATACAGAAATAGGGGAGAATTGCAAAATTAACGCAAATGTTACTATTTATGAAGATACAATTATTGGAAATAATTGTGTTATTCATTCTGGAGTTGTTCTTGGTTCGGATGGATTTGGTTATCTGGAAAATAAAGATGGATCCTACACGAAGATACCACAACTTGGTAATGTTATTTTAGAAAATGACGTTGAAATTGGTGCAAATACTACTATTGATAGGGCTCTTGTAGGGAATACAATTTTAAGAAAAGGGGTGAAATTAGATAATCAAATTCAAATTGCACATAATTGTGAAATTGGCGAGCACTCTGCAATGGCAGCACAAGTTGGCATTTCCGGTAGTGTAAAAGTTGGCAAGCGAAATAGATTTGGTGGTCAAACCGGTATTTCAGGACACATAGAAATTGCTGATGATGTTATCTTATTCGCAAAATCAGGAGTTCCAAAATCAATTGAAAAAAGCGGATTGTATTTTGGCTCACCAATACGTGAAAAAATGCAAGCATTTAGAATTGAAGCAGTTATACATAATTTGCCTGAATTAGCAAAAGATGTAAAGTTAATCAAAAAGAAATTAGAAATTGAAAATAATAAATAGGTAGTAAAAATGATTAAACTTGAAACAATCATTTCATTGGCAAAACGAAGAGGTTTTGTTTTTCAATCATCAGAAATTTATGGCGGCTTGAATGGTTGCTGGGATTATGGTCCATTAGGAGTTGAATTACTAAATAATCTCAAATCACAATGGTGGAAAGAAATGACTTTTCGCGATAATATCGAAGGCATTGATGCTTCGATACTTATGCATCCAAGAACTTGGGATGCAAGTGGTCATACCAAGCAATTCTCAGACCCAATGATAGATAATAAAACAAGCAAATCTCGCCATCGTGCTGATAATTTAATTGAAGAGCATATTGATAAGTTATCCAAAAAAAATAAAAAAGAAGAAGCAGAATTAATAGCTCAAAAACTTGAAAATGTTCAAACAAATGAAGATTATTATAATATTATTATGGAACATGAAATCAAAGACCCAATTTCCGGAACAATGGATTGGACTGAGGTAAGAAATTTCAATTTGATGTTTAAAACATTTGTTGGACCTTTGGAAGATGCAAACTCTGTTGTTTATCTTCGCCCTGAATCTGCTCAAGGTATCTTTGTAAATTTCAAAAATGTAATGGAAACAGCAAGACTGAAACCACCATTTGGTATTGCACAAATTGGCAAAGCATTCAGAAATGAAATTAATACAAAAAACTTTCTTTTTAGAACAAGAGAATTTGAGCAAATGGAAATGCAATTTTTCATTAAGCCGGGTAGCGAGAAAGATTGGTTTGAATATTGGAAAGAGCAACGCTGGAATTTTTGGAAAAATCTCGGTATGAAAGAGTCCAAAATGAAATGGAAAATACACGATAAACTTGCTCATTATGCAAATTATGCAGTTGATATTGAATTTGAATTTCCGTTTGGTTTTGGCGAAATCGAAGGAATTCACTCAAGAACAGATTTTGACTTGAAAGCACATCAAGAGTTTTCTGGTAAGAAAATGGAGTATGTGGACACTGTAAATGGTGATCGATATATTCCTTATGTTATCGAAACTTCGGGTGGAGTATCTCGTGGGGTAATGGCATTTTTATGTAACGCTTATGAAGAAGAAGAGATCAAAGGTGATGACGGTAAGTCTGAAGTGAGGTCTGTTATGAGATTTCATTCAAAATTAGCCCCTGTAACAGTTGCAGTTTTTCCACTTGTCAATAAAGATGGAATGCCTGAAAAAGCTCATCAAATCTACAAAGATTTACAGAAAAATTATAAAGTTCAATACGATACTTCAGGTGCAATAGGAAGAAGATATCGCCGCCAGGATGAAATTGGAACTCCATACTGCATTACAGTTGATGGACAGTCTTTGGAAGATAATACAGTTACAATAAGAGAACGTGATTCGATGAATCAAGATAGAATTAATGCTGATAATATTCAGAATTATTTACGAGAAAAAATATCTTAAAAGAGAAAACTTATGCTTAAATTTCGTTTTTTATCAATAATTTTGCTTATATTCAGCCTTACAGAGTTGTATTCATTACAGCAAGATGATTATTACAAAATAAATAAATCATTTGATATTTATGGTGAGGCATATTACAGAATTATGGAAAATTATGTAATAGATATCGATCCTGAAATATTGATGAAAAACGGAATTTTGGGCATGTTGAAATCATTGGATCCTTATTGTGATTTCTATGATGAGTTGAATATTGATGAGAAGGACTTCTTTCTTCAAGAAAATTATGCAGGATTGGGATTCACAATTGCGAGTCTTGAGAATAAAATCACAGTTACAGGCTTGATAGATGACGCTCCTGCACAAGAAGCCGGCATCAGAGTCGGGGATATGCTATATAGTATAGATTCTACAGTAGTTTTAAATTTTTCTGTTGAAGAATTAAGAAAATATACATTAGGTGAGCCCGGAACAAAAGCGACTGTTAAGATATTACGTATGGGAATAAATGACACCTTAGAATTTGATGTTAAAAGAAGAAGTATAAATTTAAATTCTCTAACTGTGAAACATGTTTTTCCTGATTCGATAGCGTTTATCAAATTAGATAAATTTTCTAAAAATACTGTTTCTGAAATCAAAAGTGCCTTGATTGAAATGAAGGAAAAGTATAAATTAAGAGGTTTAATACTTGATTTACGCGATAATCCGGGTGGCTTATTAGATGCAGCAGTTAGAATTGCAGAACTGTTTATTCCTAAAGAAAGTTTGATTGTAACAACAAAAAGTAGATCGGAAAAGAATAATTACGAATATTTTTCGATGTCTGAACCGGTTTTTTCTGATATTCCATTGGTTGTACTTATTAATGAAAATTCTGCAAGTGCGTCCGAGATTGTTGCTGGTGCAATTCAAGATTTGGATAGAGGAGTGGTTTTTGGAGAGAAATCCTACGGCAAAGGATTAGTTCAAAATGTAATTGATTTGCCACATAGTACTGCACTAAAATTGACTACTGCTAAGTATTTTACACCTTCGGGCAGATGTATCCAAAGAATAAAATTTGGAGAAGATTACTCAAAAAATTCAGTTTCTTCAAGTCCTGATACTACTAAATATTTCACAAAAAATGGCAGAATTGTTTATGAATCTACCGGAATTATGCCTGATAGTTTGATTGATGACA
Source organism: bacterium (assembly GCA_024710535.1). Taxonomy (GTDB): domain Bacteria; phylum Bacteroidota; class Ignavibacteria; order Kapaibacteriales; family UBA2268; genus JANJUO01. The sequence continues at coordinate 663 of JANJUO010000605.1, read as the reverse complement.
AACGATCAGATTTTGTAAGTAGAGTTATTAATAGCAATGCTTTTTTTAAATTTGCAAATTTAGAAGCATCAAAATACAGATCACCAAAAAAAGATTACCAATTATCTGATGAAGTTTTTAAGCAATTCATTGATTTTTATACAAAGAATACTGAAGACACCACATTTTCGGAAATGTACTTTCTTGATGCAATCGAAGATATATCTAAATCCAATAATTATAATGATAGAATTAAAAATCTAATATCTGAATTAAAGAAGAATATTCGTGATGAATATTCTACTAAAAAGATTTATTCGAATGAATTAATCCGAAAATATTTAAATATTGAGATTCGCTCAAGATTTTTGAAAGAATCCGAAACAATCAAAGAATATTTGGAATTGGATGAATGGTCCAAACAATCCCGTTCTTTAATAAATTCAAAAAGTTATAACAAGATAATTAGCAATAATAATTAAATCAAATTATTCTAACGTGAATATTTCCAAGAATATGATCTGTAGAATTATGAGATATAATTTTTTCAATTGCACCTTGTCTTAAAACAGCTCCTGCAGGTAAAAGTTTTTGTCCCTTATCTGTGATAATATCACGAGTGAGAATCATACCTTCTTTCATTTCAGAAAGTTGCACCGCCTTTTCTGTCGGGTCGTATTCTTC
>JANJUO010000566.1 GCA_024710535.1 bacterium | reverse complement strand
AACAGCGCTTAGGTTTCGTATAACAGCACTTAGTTTCTGTTTAACAGCGCTTAGTTTCTGTTTAACAGCACTTAGATTCCGTATAACAGCGCTTAGTTTCCGTTTAACAGCACTTAGATTCTATTTCTAATTCAATTTTTTATCATTCCTCAAAAAAAAATTAATTTAATAATTTATAATTTGAATTATTTAGAATTTATTACGTCATTCAAATTTGTTAATTTTGTAGTACTATGAAAAAATTAATTATAAATATTGAGAAATAAAATGACATCAAACGAAATAAGACAGAGTTTTCTTGATTTTTTCAAATCTAAAGAGCATAGAATTGTTCCAAGTGCTCCGGTTGTGCCTCATGGCGACCCAACTTTACTATTTACAAATGCCGGTATGAACCAATTTAAAGATGTGTTTCTTGGAATTGGCAATCGTGATTATGTTCGCGCCGCAGATACCCAAAAATGTATTCGCGTAAGTGGAAAGCATAATGATTTAGAAGAAGTTGGCGTTGATACTTATCACCACACTTTTTTCGAAATGCTTGGAAATTGGAGTTTTGGAGATTATTATAAAATTGAAGCAATTGACTGGGCTTGGGAATTATTGACAGGAGTTTGGAAATTGCCAACCGAAAGATTGCATGCAACTGTTTATCGTACTGATGATGAATCTTTTGAATTATGGAAAAAGTATTTGCCTGTTGAAAGAATTCATAGATTTGACGAAAAAGATAATTTCTGGGAAATGGGTGAAACCGGACCATGCGGACCTTGCTCAGAAATCCATTTCGACAGAACTCCAGATTTGAGTGGCGGTCCTTTGGTAAATGCCGGCGTGCCTGAAGTAATCGAAATTTGGAATCTTGTATTCATTCAATATAATCGCAAAGCAAATGGCGAACTCGAACCGCTTTCATCTACTCACGTTGATACTGGAATGGGATTCGAGCGTATTACTGCTGTGATTCAAGGCAAAAATTCCAATTACGATACCGATGTTTTTATGCCTTTAATTAACAAAATTGTTGAATTAAGCGGCAAAGAATACAACGGCAAACTTGACGATCCGGACTCAATTTCAATGCGTGTGATTGCTGACCATATCCGTACTTTATCTTTTGCAATTGCTGATGGAGCATTGCCAGGAAATGAAGGCAGAAGTTACGTTCTTCGCAGAATTCTTAGACGCGGCTGTAGATTTGCAAGAAATCTTGGCATAAAAGAGCCGTTGATGTATAAATTACTACCAACTTTGATTGATACAATGGGCGAATCTTTTCCAGAATTAATCAAACAAAGAAATATAATTGAAAAAGTTATCAAAGGCGAGGAAGAAAGTTTCCTTCAGACTTTGGAACGCGGTCTTGAAAAATTCGAAGAAATCACCAACAAACTCAAAGATGAAAATAATAATGTGATTGGTGGAGCAGATGCGTTTTTGCTTTATGATTCTTATGGATTTCCACTTGATTTGACTGAATTGCTTGCTCGTGAAAATAATTTTGTTGTTGATATTAATGGATTCAACCAAAATATGAAAGAGCAAAAAGATCGCTCACGTGCAAATAGAAAAATTCATTTGCAAGAAGTGGAATTACCTGTAACAGATGCAAAATCAAATTTTGTGGGCTATAATAATTCAAGTTTGGAATCTGAAATTCTGTATGTGAATGAAAATCAGGTAATCCTTGCAGAAACTCCATTTTATGTGGAAAGTGGCGGTCAGGTTTCCGATACAGGCAGACTTGTAATAGCCGCAGAAAGTTATAATGTGATTGATGTTCGCAAATCTGGTAATGCAATTATTCATATTTGCGATCGAGATGTTGAGCCTGCAATTGGTCAGATTGCACTCGCAATAGTTGATAATGAACGCCGCCAACATATAAAACGCAATCACTCGGCAACTCACCTTATGCACGAAGCGTTGAGAACTGTGCTTGGCGACCACGTTCAGCAGGCAGGCTCGCTTGTTGCACCGGATTATTTGAGATTTGATTTTAATCATTTTGAAAAAGTCAGCAATGAGCAATTGCTCGAAATTGAAAGAATGGTAAATCAAAAAGTGCTTGAAAATATCAATGTAAATATCGAAGTTCTCCCACTTGAAAAAGCGAGAGAAAATTCCAAAATCAAGATGTTTTTTGGCGATAAGTATGGCGATGAAGTGCGTGTAATTACTATGGATCCAAAATATTCGATGGAATTATGCGGTGGCATTCACGTTTCAAATACTGCAGAAATCGGATTATTCAAAATTGTTTCAGAATCTTCAATTGCGGCTGGCGTTAGAAGAATTGAAGCCGTTACCGGCAAAGGAGTTGAGGAATATATTTATTCAACACTTGAAAAACTCGACAATACAAAATCAGAAATTAACAATTTGAATTCAACAATTTCGCATTTGGAAAAAGAAATTGCAAAATTGAAATTAAAAGAAGCAAGCTCGCACTTTGAAAAATATGCTGAAAATGCAAAAATTGTTAAAGATATTCGCACAATTGCAGTTGAAGTAAAAATCGAAGATATGCAACAATTGAGAGATATAGCTGAGAATTTCAGAAATTATCTTGGAAATAATGCAATTGCGTTAATTGCGGCAGTTAGCGATGATAAAATTCAGATTGCCTGCGTTGTTACCGATGATTTAACTGCAAAATATCCTGCCGGAAAACTTGTGGGATTGGCGGCAAAATTGATTGGTGGCGGTGGCGGTGGTAAAGCTCACTTTGCAACAGCCGGTGGAAAAGATGTTTCTAAACTAAATGATTTGCTAAATAATTTTCATGATTTGGTCAATAATTATTAAAAAATGGCAAGCGACAACACTATAAAAAACATTTTGATTGTATTTTTGATGGTACTGATATTTTATTTATTATCAGTACTATCATCAATCATCATTCCTTTGGTTTTGGCATTATTGTGCGCAATTTTGTTTCAGCCCATGATAATGTTTTTTTTGAAAAAAGGCGTTCCTAAATTTTTGATGCTACCAATAATTTCAATTATTTCATTATCAATATTATTTTTGATAGGATTAGTAACAGCCGACACAGTAACACAAATTGCAGAGCAAAAAGACTTTTTGATTTCCAAGTTTTTATTGAAATTAGATGCGTTATTAATTCAAATAAATGATATTTTCAATTTGAAGTTAGATTCTACAATGCTCGTGGCTGAGGTTTATTCCCTTATCAAAGACGGCTGGCTTGCAGATTTTGCAGGAAGTTTGGCAAGCGAATTGGGTTCGTTTGCCTCTTCATTTCTATGGTTTGCCTTGTATTACGTGATGCTTCTTGCGGGAATGTCCGGTTATAGAGAATATATTCGTTATGTTGGCGGCAGAAAGGCAGATGAACTTCTTCACGAATATGAAGTTATCCAATCTTCAATCGTTTCATATATGGGAATCAAAACAATACTGAGTTTGTTGGTGGGAACACTTACTTATTTGATATGCGTTTTTTATGGTGTAAAATTTGCGATGTTTTGGGGATTTATTGCATTCATATTGAACTTTATTCCATCAATCGGCTCAATTTTGGGAACAGTTTTGCCAATTTTGATGGGTGTGATACAACTTGATTCGATTACAGATGTTGGAGTAATGTCAATAATATTGATTGTGATGCACTTTGCAATCGGGAACATTGTAGAGCCAATCGTTATGGGTGGACAATTAAGATTGAATACATTAACAGTGTTGTTTGGCTTGGTTTTTTGGGGCTTTGTTTGGGGAATACCAGGGATGGTTCTATCTGTACCATTATTAGTAATTATGAAAATTATTTTGGAACGCTCCCAATCTACCGAAATGATTGGCAGAGTTATGGGCTATCCGGATAAGGTGTAGGAATTATTCCAAGTTTAATTTACTTTTTGCTTGAAACCCACCCTGCCCACCCCAAAGGGGAGGGAAAGAGGGAAGATTCTAATAAAGTCCTCCCCTTGGGGAGGATTTAGGTGGGGTTTGATCTTATGTGATTGATTTTATTACAAATATGTAATCTCTTCGAGATTATTTGAAATTTCAAAATAACATTAATTAAATTTAAAGTTCTTGTATCTAATAATGCATTTTATAAATAAATATTAATTGAAACAAAAAATCACACATATTTCTATTCTTTTTCAAGTCATAATTTTAATTATTGGCAGTACAGAATTATTTCCACAACAAAAAAATTATATTTCCCCAAAACTATATGTTTCTGAAATAGATAATAAATTATTGGAAGTTGGTGAAATTAGATTTGAAGGGAATAACTCTATCAGTGAATTTGTTTTGAAAAATGTGATTCAATCTAAGCAAACTTTTCGTAGTTTGCCGCATTTATTTCTAAAATATTATTATGATAATTTATCAGTTATACCTGAAACTCCAAAAACAATTCTGAATGTAATCGATAGCAAAAAGCAAAAATTAATGGATGAAATTCAATATTTTAATGCTGTTAAAGTTACGCTCGATTCGATTACGCTAATTAATTATTATAATCTAAATGGATTTCACGATGCAAAAGTGAATTATACTTTTGTGCCCGACCCAATTCTGAAATCAAATGTTCTGACTTTTCATATTCAAGAAAATGACAATTATAAATTAAAAAATCTTATCTACAAGGGGCTTGATTCGATAGCAGTTGAACTATTACCAAAAGTACATAGATTGCAAAAGTTGAAATCGGGCGATAAATTTAATGAAATTGAAATAATTGAAGAAATTAGTGCAATTAGTAATTTCCTGCAAAATAACGGCTATTTCTATAATTCAGTGGAAGTTTCTCCGGTATTGAAAGATTTTCAGAATAAATTAGATAGCGTTACAGTTATTTTCAAAACCGGAAAGCGGCAGAAAATCACTCATATTGGCTTCGTGGATAGTACACTCGGACAGCAAATGGTTGTTCGTGATTTAAAGCAACGCCTTCTTGAGTTTAAAGTAAATGATTGGTATAGCAGAAAAGCATTAAAGGAAAGTGAGAACAATCTGAATTCTCTTGGCACATTTGATTTGGTGATTATGGATACAAGTTCAAAATTTGTGCCGCTAACTGATAGCACTATTTCGATTCTTGTTTATACAAAATATAAAAAAATGACAGAATGGGAAGCAGGTTGGTTTTTTAATGAAACTCTGCTCGATAAAAGAAATAATACCGGTTTCGAGGCATCAATTCTCAATAAAAATATTTTTGGTGCGGCACAAAAAATGCACTTATATGCAAATGTGCAGTTGAAGGACGTGAACCGCTTTATCAATAGTGTGAATTTTGATTATGAAATGCAATTAGGTATGTCGATAAGTCAGCCACTTTTGTGGTCGATAGAAAATATGAGAATTGGTGCAAATGCAAGTTTAATATATTCATATAGTTCGCTTGATAATTATTTTAATATTCATTCTACATCAATTCCAATTAGCATCCCAATCATATTAAAAGATGATGTTTATTTAAATAAAATTCTTGTGGATTTTACATTCGAAAGACAATCAACCGCACCAAATTTTCTTGAATTTATGCGGAAATTAGAAGATAGCACCAGCATAGATTTTTTTGATGGAAATGGAATTATGCTTTTTCAATCGCTTCTTTTATACAGCAATTTGAACGAATTTCTGAATTCCAGAGAATATAGATTATTTACCTCAAATTTATTTGGAATAACATTGATTGGTGATAGCCGCAATCATCCTTTTTCGCCAAATAGCGGAGATTATTTTCAATTTACATTGGACGGCTGGAATTTGTTTCTTGCACATCCTCTGGTTGCCGGAATTGCAAGATTTATACGCGTTCAATCTGCATATTCATTCTTCTTGAAACAAACCGATAATATTACAAGTGCATTCAAATTCAAAGGCGGAATTACACATTTATTTGATGCGGAAAATTCTTATGTCCCTTATGACAGGCAGTTTTTTAGTGGTGGTGGATCGAGCGTTCGCGGCTGGCAATCGCGACAACTTCATTACTCCAAAATTGAAGTTAGCAAGGATTTTTCGGAAGAAAGCTATAGATTTTTATCAAATATATTAGGCTCGGGCATTGTTCTTGAGGGCAGTTATGAAATGCGCTACAAATTTCCGCGTCCAGCAGGTATCGATCCGGGAATTGCGGAGCAAATTTCAAATATTGGGATAGTTGGATTTGTTGATTTTGGAAATACATATCATTGGTTTGCCGAAAATCCAAAAGATAAAATCAATATGAATTTTACCGATTATTTCACAAAATTAGCATGGGCATTCGGAATTGGATTTCGATATGATACACCGCTCGGACCGGTCAGATTGAATATTGCTCTGCCAATTTATCGTCCTTACACAAGCAGAACAGATTATTTTCTATTTAATGAGCCAAATGTATTAAAAGATTTGCAACTGCATATTGATATTGGGCAGTCTTTCTAATAGTAAAATTCTGTGTAAAATTGCTTTCAAGCATAAAAGTATTTGCGTTATGTCGGTTGGTACAGCAGACAAGTTGTTAGTTGTCAGTTTCTTTGAATTTGACTGCAGTTTCTTTGAACATTGATTCTGTTTCTTTCTGACTTTCTCTTAATTGTCTGATGTTTTCACGTTCTTCTAAAATCAGATTAGGTACGTGTTTATATGTCAAAACTTCTTCAGACATAATTTTCTCCTTTAAATGAAATTAAACGGTTTTTATCATTAGTTATTTTAATAACTCGCATTCTTATCTCTCACATCATCATCTCTCAGCATACCATTGAAGCCGAAGCGGTAGTCGGAGCTTAATACTGTTATTATCCAAATCTACCATCAAGAATACCACTTATTGATAAGTCTTCATCAAGTTCTTCCCAATGAAGACCGGTGCCATCGCAAATTAATTCTACATTTGATAATTGTTTATCGCTTGCCATTGATAATTTTTTGTTATTCACTGCTGGAAATCTCAATTCAGAATCGTTCTTTAATTTGATACAGATTGTTCGATTTTCAACATAAACATCCTGAGCTTGCACTTCATACTTAATATCCAAATACATTATACCATTTCTCCTTAATTTTATCCAAATTTTCAACAATCATATTTTCTGCTTTCATCAAATCTGAGGATTTTAATCCTTTTGAAGAATCAAGTTCGAGTGGCAGTAACCAAAATTTTGCAAAACCACCTGCTCTACGAACGTGAATATGCATTGGCTCACTACCTTCATTGGCATAAAAGAAAAACACAAATCCTTCATCTCTAAAAACTTCCGGCATACCAGAATCCTTTGTAATTGATTTTAAAATCTCAATGCTATAAACTATTATATCATAATTTTATTTGAACTAATAACTATACCCCTTCCTTCCTCCGCCTGAATAGGTGCATCCTTATCTCTCACATCATCATCTCTCAGCATACCATTGAAGCCCACTTGAATAATCAATTTTCCAATTATCTAATACAAATTTAATAAATTGACTTTGATTATTAAATCCCAACAAATATCAAAATATTTTATACGCCCATTTTTCTACGCTTAACCAGATAATCTTTTAATGCTTTGTCGAATGGGCTAGATGTATCTATCAAATTATAATCAATATGATGGCTGAAACATTCTTTGCGAATTTCTTCTACATAACTTGTGATTGTTTTTGAATAACTGTTATGCAAATGATATGGCTGTGTAACGATTTCTTCACCGGTTTCCATATCTTTGAAATTGGCAGCATTGCCAAGTTTGAAGTCGAGTTCACGTGGGTCAAGCAAATGGAATGCAAGAACTTCGTGATCGCGATGACGAAAATGCTTTAATGCTTGAAGTACAGATTGCTTATCATCAAAAAAGTCACTAAAAATAATCACCAAACCACGTCTTTTGATTCTTTCTGCAAGCATATCGAGTGCTTTTGCTGTTTCGGTTTCATGAGAGGGTTTGTATGCGGCAAGAGTTTTCAAAATTTCAGTAATAAATGATGGTTTTGAATTTGGAAGCATCAATTTTTGAATTTGTGTATCGTACAAAGCAAGCCCAACTGCATCTCTTTGCTTAATCATAAGCATTGCAAGTGCGGCAGAGAGATAAATTGCATAATCAAATTTGGAAATATTGCCTTTTGAAGCATACGCCATCGAAGCCGAGCCATCTATTGCAAGCATGGCACGAAGATTTGTTTCCTCCTCAAATTGCTTAACGTAGTAGCGATTGCTTCTGCCATATACTTTCCAGTCGATATGTTTTACTTCATCGCCCGGACGATACTGCCGATATTCGGCAAATTCCACACTAAAACCATGATAAGGAGAGCGATGCAATCCTGTTATGAAGCCTTCAACAACCATTCTTGCAATTAATTCTATGTTTCCGAGTTGTGCAACTGTTTCGGGCAATAAGTATTTTCTGTAGTCAGTCATTTATTTCTTTAAAATTTTGTTAAAATTAACCTATTTAAATACGGAATTTCAAGATAAAAATTTTATTTTCAATTAATGTTTAAAGAAATAAATTGAAATTCGTAATTTTGTTGTTTATTTAAATTACAAAATTGAAAAAATGCTTCAAATTGTGCAACATCAAAAAAGCGGTGAAATTTTAACGGAAAATTTTCCGGTTCCTCAATGCCCCAATAATGGTATTTTGGTTAGAACTGCTTATTCGCTGATTTCTGCCGGAACAGAAAAAACTTCTGTAACGAATGCGAAATCCTCACTTCTTCAAAGGGCAAGAAAACAGCCCGATGATGTGAAACTTGTTTTACAATTTATTAAGAAAGAAGGGCTGATGTCCACACTCAGACGAGTTACTGGCAAGTTGAATTCTTTTAAGCAACTTGGCTATAGTGCTTCAGGTGTGGTAATTGAATCCCGATGCAGTGAATTCAAAGTTGGTGATAGAGTGGCTTGTGGCGGTGCCGGAATAGCAAATCATAGCGAAATAATTGCCGTACCTAAAAATTTAGTTGTGAAATTAAATGATAATGTTGGTTTAGACGAAGCGGCATATACAACTGTTGGCTCAATCGCTATGCAAGGAGTTCGCCAAGGTGATTTGCGTTTGGGCGAAACTGTTGCAGTGATCGGACTTGGTTTAATAGGTCAAATTACTGTGCAATTGCTTCGTGCGTCAGGCTGTAGAGTTATTGGGCTTGATGTAAATCCTTCATTATTCCCAAAAGCAATTGAATATGGTTGCTCTCATACTTTCAAAAGTGATTTTTCTTCAAAAGAATCAATCAAAGCATTCACCAATGGTATTGGTTGCGATGCTGTTTTGATTACTGCGGGAACTTCGTCTAATCAGCCAGTAGAACTTGCTATGGAAATTTGTAGAAAGCGAGGGAAAGTTGTTGTTGTTGGTGCAGTTGGGATGAATATTCCACGAAATCCATTCTATCAAAAAGAAATTGATTTCAAAATTTCTTGCAGTTATGGTCCGGGCAGATACGATCCTGATTATGAAGAAAAAGGAATTGATTATCCAGCGGCTTTTGTTCGTTGGACTGAAAATAGAAATATGCAGGCATTTGTCGATTTGATTTCTTCAAAGAGAATTGATGTGAAAAGCTTGACTACGCATACTTTTGAAGCAAAAAATGCTGCAGACGCATATAATTTGGTAACCGGAAAAGTTAAAGAAGAATATCTTGGAATTTTGTTGAAATATGCAGAAAATTCAGATTTAGAAAAATCAGTAAAATTAAAAAGCATAGATTCTGCAAAAAATGTTAAAATTGGCTTTATTGGATTAGGAAGTTTTGCTCAAAATTATTTAATCCCGGCTTTGAAAAAATCGGATGTTGCATTTTCGGGTGTTGCAACCACAAATTCAGTAAATGCAAAAACAGCGGCAAACCAGAATGGATTTAGTTTTTGCACAACTGACGGCAGTGAAATTATTAAAAATAATGATGTTAATACAATTTTTATTGCAACAAGACATGATAGCCATGCAAAATTTGTGCTTGAATCATTGAATTCCGGAAAAAATGTCTTTGTAGAAAAGCCGCTTGCAATTAATCAAATTGAACTTGATGAAATAATTGAAGCATATAATAAATCAAATGCTCAAGTTATGGTAGGCTTTAATCGCAGATTTTCTAAATCATTTGGAATAATTGCAGATTTCTTCAAAAATAGAAGCGACACAATGACAATAATCTACCGTGTGAATGCAGGATTTATTCCAAAAACACATTGGGTTCAATTCAAAGAGCAGGGCGGCAGAATTATTGGCGAAGTTTGCCATTTTATTGATACAATGGTATTTCTAACAAAAGCAAAACCGGTGAGAATCTATGCTGAATGCACAAGTTCTACGAATAATGATGTTATTAACGAAGATAATGTTTCGATAAATATAAAATTTTCAGATGGCTCAATTGGAACAATATTGTATTTTGCAAATGGCGATTCTTCTGTTGCAAAGGAATATTGCGAAGTTTATTGCGAGCGATCTACTGCAATAATGAATAATTTCGAAAGTGTTTCGTTATTCAAAGCCGGGAAATCGAAAATTGTAAAATCTGATGGCAAAAAAGGAATTGAGGAAGAAGTTTTGCAAACAATTTCTTCGATTAAAAAAGGCAAAAATATGCCTATCGAATTTGATGAATTGATTGCAGTTACCAAAGCAACTTTTGCGGCAGTTGATTCACTGAAAAGCGGTAATATTGTTCAAATAAGATAATAAAATAAATGGTGATATATGAAAATTTTCAAACTTAGTTTAATTCTATTTTGCTTATTTTTGAGTTCAGGTTTTGTATTTGCAAAATCTTACCAAAATTTAACTAATGAGCAAATAAAGAAAATTATTCCATCCGATACAAGATTTGTATTTGACCTAAGTGGCAAATGGCAAAAATCTTATGATGAACAGGAGTGG
>JANJUO010000544.1 GCA_024710535.1 bacterium | reverse complement strand
TAACACACAATAGATATGTAATTTCTATGACGGAAAGAATTAAATTGTTTTGGCAAATGTTTTCCCAATTTACAAAAGATAATGAAGTATGTAAAAATCTATGCAATTTATGTGTAAATATATAATAGACTTTATATAAATGACAGTTGTGTGTCGTAATTTTTTAAAAGTAAGCGAGATATACAAATATTATGATAAAAAAAATGGGTTACTCGCTTCTTTTGGTATGACAAATTATGAATTAAATAAATTTTGCAAATGTTGAATAGAAAATTACTTGTTTGAAATCAACTGTTTATTAATACTATATTATCAGTTCCAAAAGCGTTTCTACAGAAATGCCACATCAACTTGATGTGGCATTTCTTATTAAATAATTATTTTTAATTTACTTTATTAAGTCCATTTCAATCATTTTTTCAGCAATTTGAACAGCGTTCGATGCGGCACCTTTTCTCAAATTATCCGCAACCACCCAAAGATAAAGCCCATTTTCAACTGAATTATCTTCTCTAACTCTACCGACAAATACTTCATCTTTGCCATTAGACAAAATGGGTGTAGGGTATTCATCTTCTAATGGATTATCTATCAAGATGACTCCTTCTGCAGATTGAAGTGTTTTGTTGATTTCTTCGATTGAAAATGATTTCATTAGTTCGATATTTACCGATTCGCTATGTCCACCCAGAACTGGAAGACGCACACAAGTCATTGCCACTGGCAAATTTTCTAAATGAAGAATTTTGCGAGTTTCATTAATCATTTTGTTTTCTTCTTGTGTAAAGCCATTATCTTCAAAAGCATGAAACATTGTGCTAAATGCAATTGGATATTTATCATCACTTTGATTTCCCGCAATTTCATTCATCAATTTATTAACACCTTTCTGACCTGCTCCGCTGATTGATTGATAAGTTGAGCATACAACTCGTTTCAATCCGTAATTCACATCCAAGGGCTTCAATGCAACAACCAACTGTATTGTTGAGCAGTTTGGATTTGCAATTATTCCTTTATGATTTTTCAAATCTTCGGGATTAACTTCTGGAACAACAAGCGGAACTTCTTGATGCATTCTCCAATATGAAGAATTATCAATCACTATACATCCACTATCGACAGCAATTGGCGCAAATATTTTACTAACAGAACCACCAGCTGAGAATAGTGCAATATCGCAATTATCGAAAGAATTTTCATTTAATTCTTCAAAATAATATTTTTTTTCTTTAAAAATTATTTCACCACCGGCAGAATTTTTCGAAGTCAAAAACTTGATTTCTGCAATTGGAAAATTATGTTCTTCAAGAACTTTTGCCATTGTTCTGCCAACTAAACCACTTGCCCCAACAATAGCAACATTAAATTTTTTTATCATTTTTATCTCAATTCGATTTTTCTTTCTGCATAAGCATCAAGAGTTTCATAAACACGAATTTTCAAAACATCAATATTTTTGTGTGCTTCAAATTGTGGTTTTATAATATTTGTAATGTAAGTAACAAGATTTTCAGCAGTTGTAAATCCATCAATTACCAAATATTTAAATCCATTTGTATCTAAAAAATTAATCATCAGATCATCATCATTGCTACAAATAAAAGCGTGATCGAGTTTGTTGATAATCGGAGCAATAATTTTATCAATATCATAGTAATCGAGCACCATCATATTTTCGTTTGTTTCGCCTTCTATTTCGATTCTCATTTTGTAGGAATGCCCATGAATATTTTTGCATGGTCCTTTATGAAAAGTGAGACGATGGCTCATTTCCCATATATATTCCTTACCTATAATTGTTCTCATTCTAAATTAGTTCTCCTTTTTATATTCTGCTTTGATAACCGAACTCATGCCGCCACGTGGCTTCCATTCGCTTATTATTTCCATTTCTAATGGATCGCAAGCGGCAACTAATTCATCAAGAATTTGATTTGTTACTGCTTCGTAGAAGATACCTTTGCTTCTGAATGCCAAAAAATAATACTTCAATGATTTCAATTCGAGGCATAATTCATTTGGTATGTATTTAATTTTTATTGTTCCAAAATCGGGAAGTCCGGTAATGGGGCATACAGATGTAAATTCTGGATTTACATGGCATATTTCGTATTTTCTTGATTTGTTTGGATTTGGGAATGTTTCTATAGTCATTTTATTATCTCCAATTAAATAAATTTCTAAATTTAATACTTAATAGTTGCAAGAATTGATTTGAAAACATCGTCTATTTCCAATTGCTGAGGCAATGGATTATTATTTACATTCATAGGAATAAGTGCAAATTCATAAAATTCTCCAGAGCTTGAAATAAACACAGCTGATTTAGCTTTTGTAGCTCCACCAGTGGTAGAAAATTCGTATTTAACAAATTCCTGATTACCCATATTTATTTGCTGATATTTTCCGAAAAGTTTCACCGAACCTGAAGTTTTTCTTTCTCTGCGGGTTAGACATAATCTTGCAAGCCCATATAAACCTTCGGTTTCGATATCGTCATCAATTGTTGGAATATGCTTTACAGTAGAAAAAACAGCACTAAGATTGTACTCCGGATTAACTGCAACAGCAATAATATCCGGTGAGGTTTTGTTTTCCATATCAACAAAAAACCATCCTTCAGGAATTTGAGAAATCATATCTCCTTTTGCAGATCTGATTATTTGCTCCGACATCGGAATCACAGGCTTTGGGCTCAGCGATATTTCTGGCTCGATAAAATTATCAATATCCTCTTCATGAATTACAATAATACAGGAAGAAACAATAATTATCAAAAACAGAAAAAGAACATTCTTTATTAAAAGTTTCATAATTTACAAAATTTGCATTTTAAAAAGCAAGCAATTTAACTTTGTATAACTTAATTACCAAAGATTTTTTAAAAATAAATTAAATTATAAAGAAGATACCTTGGCAATTTTTATACTTGTGTCAAATTGCAATGGCATTGGCGTATGAGCCGGATTGCCTTTTTTTCCTTTTGCAGTCGGCTTTTTAATAACAATATCTTCTTTGAAAATCACGTTTCGCTCTGCTATTTTGAATTCTTTCATAACAACTTTAAAAGACTCAATTCTTTCTTTGATTAATTCAGAAGCAAGATCGCTTTCGCTCATTTTCACTTTAACTTTCTTTTTTTTGCCCTTAACTTCTTGCTCAATTGTTTTAGTGCCGGCTTTGAATTTCGAATCAGAAGATGAAATAGTGATTTCTATCACAGTACCCAATTGCTGTTTGAGAAATTCTGCAATAAATTTGAAATGATCATCATTGTGCTTGTTATATTTAGAATTATTTGGCGAAAAAGCATTGAAATCTATTAGAGATAAGCCCTGCTCAAGTTTGCGAACTCTATATTCTTTAGAAAATTCAGTATATGATGAAAAATTGGGTGATTCGAAAGTCTTTGCATCATCAACAAGAAAAAATTTCTCAACAATTATATGGTATTCAACTTTTGGCTTAACAATAATTTGAAATTCTCCTGAATTTGAATTAGAATTGACTTTATTTGTTGAGCCATCGCTACCAATAAATGTTATTTTGGCGAAAATGGGCTTACCGTTTGCATCGTCTATCAATTTACCGGTAAGCAATCCTTGCTGAGCATTCAAAATATTGCTAAGCAAAACAAACACAATTGAGAAAAATACATATTTCATAAAACATCTTAAAAGTTAATTAAAAAATAAAATTAGAAACTAAAATAATCATATTTTATTTTAAAAATTTTTGAAATTCAATATTTGCTAACTCTTCAGCAGAAAATTTACTCTTTCTATCAATTTAATATTTGTTAGTTATTTCATTAATTAAGATCAATAAAATTTCTTGAAATTCCCATCTGGATTTTTAAAAAATTTTCCTTTGTAAATTTCTGTAATTCGATTAATTTTTTTTCAAATTAAAATAAAATCAAAAAACTACAAAACTGCTGAGTACTTAGAGTTAAAGTAAATATTCACCCAACAGATGAATCTATGTTTTACCAAATCATTATTTTTCAAGTAGATTAGACATTACTGTCTGATATTATTTGAGAAAAATTCGATTTTTTGAACAATCCCTAAAAAAAAATCCCGAAATTTAATTTATTTCGGGATTTAATTTTTTTTACATTCTTTCGGGAGCACTTATACCAAGAATGGTAAGACCATTTTTGATAATATTTTTAGTAATATCAGCAAGTTTCAATCTTGCATTTTGCAAGCCCTGCTCTGCCCCAAGTATTCTACAATTATGATAGAAAATATGAAAATCTCCTGCAAGTTCTCTCAAATATTCCGTTAAATGATGTGGTTCGCATTTCAAGCCGGCACTTTCGATAACTTCAGGAAACTTTATTATTCTCTTAATTAGATCAATTTCTGATTTTTCTTTCAATAATGAAAAATCAATTTTATCATTCAGATATGAATTTTTATCTTCAATTTTATCAAAAATCGAAGAAATTCTTGCGTGTGCATATTGTAGATAAAATACAGGATTTTTATCACTTTGTTCACGTGCAAGTGATAAATCGAATTCTAAATGAGTGGAAATCCCACGCATCAAAAGGAAAAATCTAACAACATCCGCTCCAACTTCATCAAGCAAATCATCTAATGTATAGCTTTTTCCCGTTCTCTTCGACATCTTTACCTGAACACCATTTTCAGTTAAGGTTACAAATTGATGAATTAGAATTTTCACTCTTTCGGTGTCGAAACCAAGTGCTTTGATACCAGCCAAAACATCAGGAACAGTTGCAATGTGATCTGCACCAAAAACATCCACAACAAGATCGTAACCGCGTAGAAGTTTTTCCCTATGATAAGCAATATCAGGCAATCGATAAGTTGGCTCTCCGCTTGATTTCACGATAACTCTATCGTCATCGAGACCAAGTTCGGTAAGTTTCAGCCAAAGTGCTCCATCTTTTTGATATGCAAGATTCATTTCTTTGAAATCTTCAATCAACTTTGCAATTTTTCCGTCAGTATAAAGTGTGTCTTCATTATAAAAAATATCCTGCTTGATTTTCATCTTTTCGAGAGTATTCAATATTTTTTCAAAACACCACTCTTCAGCTTTTTTACGGCAAATTGTCAGATTTTCCTCATTTTTTTCAGCAAGAGATTTTTCATATTTCTCAAATAAAAATTGAGCAATTTCTTTTACATATTCGCCATGATAGCCGTCTTCGGGAAATGGAAAATTCTCATCTTCGATTATCTGCATATATCTTGCATAAACCGATTTCCCAAGATTATTCATCTGATTGCCGGCATTATTGAAGTAATATTCGCGTGTTACCTCATAACCAAGCCACTCAAATAAATTTGCAACTGTATCGCCTGTGCAAGCATTTCTTCCATGACCAAGATGCAACAAGCCGGTTGGATTTGCACTTACGTACTCAACATTTACTTTCTTCCCAATTCCAGTAGTTTGCTTTCCGAATTCTGTATCAAAATTGGCAATATTTTCCAAACAATTATGATAAAAATTATTCGAAAATTTGATATTGATAAATCCTGCACCTGCAATATTTACAAATTCGATTAAATTATTATCGAATTCCAATTTTGAGATAACTAGTTCGGCTATTTCGCGTGGAGATTTTTTTAGTGCTTTTGCAAGTTGCATTGCTATATTTGTGCTAAAATCGCCAAAATCCAAATTTTTCGGTACATCAAAAATCAAATTTGCGTTTTCGATTCCCAATGACTTAACTGCATTTTCAAAAATTGGCTTTATATATTCTTTTTGCATTTTTTTCTTTTTTATGATTAAACAATTATCGGCAACATTATTTTTACAGTTGTGGTTTCATAAGGGATACTGCTAAATTCAAAATTGCCATTATGGAGTTCAACTAATTTCTTAACCAAAGCCAAACCCAATCCGTAACTTTGCTGTTCGAATTCCGGTGTATTTGCAAATGAAAAATTAGTGATATTATCAATAAAATTAGCCGACATACCTTTCGAATAATGCTCTACTTTCAGCAAATAACTTACTTCGGTTTTTTTGCCCTCGATATAAACATGCTTGTTATCAATTGAATAACGATAAGCATTTTCTATAACTTCAGAAACAATCTTATTTAAGTGATTGAAATCGAAATAAAAATAGCAATCATCCACATTCACAACAGGAGAAATTTCTTTATCTTCGTAATATTCCTGCAAATAAAGTTGCTTGTTGGTTATGAGTTTTTTGATATTATTTGGCTCAGGATTTGGCATTAATTCATAAGATTTGCTATCTTCCAATTTAAGAAGCATCGTGTAGTTTTCTATCAATTTAATCAATCTATCCGAAGAATGACTTATAATATTCAAAATTGATTTGCGTTCATCCGAATCAAGTTCATCACAACTGTTTATCAAAACCTGAGTAAATCCACGAATATTATTCAAAGGAGTTAGTATTTCAAAAGGAATAATACCATTGTCGTTTTTATCAGTAACTTCAGAACTTTTCGAAAAAGTTTTTCTCAATGAATCAAATTTTTCGAGCTTATTTTTGATTGCATTAATCAAATCCATACTATCATAAGGTTTTGTAATGTAATCATCTGCTCCGAGAGTCATACCTTTTCTTTGAATTTTATTATCGGTAAGCGCTGTCAGAAACAAAAATGGAATTGAATAAGTATCCGGATTTCTTCTCATAATATCAAGTAACTCAAAACCATCCATTTCAGGCATATTTATATCGCAAATAATCAAATCGGGCTTAATCGTTTGCATTTTTGACAAACCATCCAAACCATTGATAGCGGGAAAAGCGTCAAAATCTGATGCAAAGAGCAAATCAACAAGATTTTCTCTTACTGCTTCTTCATCCTCAATAACCAAAATTTTCTTATTTTTCATAATTCATCCGAAATAATTATTTACCATTTATACAATTTATCTAACTTCCAACTAAATTTCGATTTTACATTTTGCTTGAATTCATCTTTGCCCACCAATGCCTTAAAATTTGCATCAGTATTGATCTCAAGCAAGCTAACAACACCTCTGTTTGTCATTGTTAATTTGTAGTCGGCAGAGCCACTACCTTCGGTAACATCAACAATTCTATTTATTCCCTGAAATCTTGATTTGCCGGGAATTGCTTTCATAGATAACGATTTTCCATTTATCAAGAATTCTCTCGTATTATAAGAAACTAATTTGAATTGTACGGAATCTTTGAAATTAACTCCATCTATAACAAGATGTATCACATCTATCCAAGTGGAATCTATGCTTGTTTTATTGTCGGGAGTGATGCCTTTATTAACATCTACAAAAAACTGAAGATTTTCCATCGCCAAAACTCTTTCCCAAGTAAATCTACTTAAGGTATCCTTCATTCCGCCTAATTCGTCATTCATCTTAAAGAAAACGCTTTCAATTTGATCGCTTTTCATAGTTACAGGTTCATTGTATGGACTTATTGTTAAATCGAACTCTTTACCCAATGAAATGAAATATTTCTGAAAATCAAAATACTTAAATGGTGGAATACTTTCATCATTTTGAGAATCATATTTAATGTTTACCACACCATCATTATACTCATAAAGCATAGAGTCGATTCCACAAATCAAATTCACAATTTGATCTTTTGGCGCAGATGGAGCTCGCAATGTTGTATAAAATTGCAAATTACGTTTATATGATGTAGTTGTATTATCGCTCAAAACTCTTGTTACTATCGAACTATCACGAAAAATATACTTATGTGATAAGTTTACGACATAATTAGGTGCAATTTTATATTTAATAATCTCAGGAGTTTTATCTTTCTTCTCACCACCTCTAACTGCATCGCTTTGCGAGAAAACAAAACTAAAACAAATCAACTGAAAAACTAAAAACACTTTTAATAATTTCATATTATTTCTCCAAATTAAATTCTGAAAATTGAAAAATACTCCAAACAGCAAGTGTCATTCCGTCCCAAATTTCATTTGTTCTTATCATAAGCTCAATTTCCTGTTTAGAAAATACAGCAATTTCAAATTCTTCACTATTATCGGGCATTGCCTCCGATAGAATCAAATTTTTAGCAAGATAAACATTGCAAATCTCATCAGTAACGCCGTTGAACGGATTGAATATGCCGATTTTTATTAAATTATCTGAAAAATATCCGGTTTCTTCTTGAAGCTCTTGCCGTGCATTTTTCAGAGAATCTGTATCTTTTTTTATTCCGCCGCCGGGAAATTCCCAACTAAATTTTTTATTTAAATATCTAAATTGTTTTGT
Source organism: bacterium (assembly GCA_024710535.1). Classification (GTDB taxonomy): domain Bacteria; phylum Bacteroidota; class Ignavibacteria; order Kapaibacteriales; family UBA2268; genus JANJUO01. The sequence continues at coordinate 2,657 of JANJUO010000544.1, read as the reverse complement.
TAGAACAAATTTATTGTCGCTTGTTTGAGGAATTATCATTACCGAGCCATTTGTTCTCACATAGTGATAATCTCCAATACTGCCATCCGGAAACATATAACTCTCAAGAAGGTATTCCCAATATGGATTTGAGAATACCTTTTTTTGAGAAATAGTATCGTATTTCTTAGCCAATTCAATTATGAATTAATATTGACCAATTCGCTTTTTGCAAAAAAGAATGCAATTTCGTTTGCTGCATTTTCATCAGAATCGGAGCCATGGATAGCATTTGCTTCAATTCCAGCACCATATAATTTTCTGATTGTTCCTTCTTCTGCTTTAGCAGGATCAGTTGCACCAATCAATTTTCTGAATTCTTCAACAGCATTTTCTCTTTCGAGTGCAATTGGTACAATTGGACCGCTTGTCATATAGGCAATCAATTCGCCATAAAAACCGCGTTCTTTATGTACTTCATAAAAACTGCCTGCAATTGCAGGAGTGATTTTTGTTAATTTCACGCCAAGTACCTTGAAACCGGCTTGAGTTATTTTGGCAATAATTTCACCAATAACATTTTTTTCTACAGCATCAGGCTTAATAATTGCCAAAGTTCTGTTACTCATTTTTTATTTTCTCCATTCCTAAAATTATAATGACACATCAAAGTGCATTTTGTCTCATAAAAATTTAATTATTTTTTTATTTTTTTAATCTTTTTTTGTTTTTCTTGATTTTTTTGGCTTTTCTTCAGCAACTACTTCGCCAACAACTTCGGTAACAACTGGCACATCAATGATGATTTCTTCAACTACTGGTGCAGTTTTTGTTTTTGCTTTTGTAGTTTTTTTCTTTGCCAAACCATCAAGAACATTTTTAACTGTAATGCCGATTTGTGCAGGCGACTCAACAACGTGAATACCAGCGGCTTTCAATGCAATGATTTTATCTTCGGCAGTGCCTTTTCCGCCTGAAATAATCGCACCGGCATGACCCATTCTACGTCCCGGAGGAGCAGTTCTTCCAGCAATAAACGAAATAACCGGTTTTTTAACATTTGCTTTGATATAAGCTGCCGCTTCTTCTTCGGCAGTTCCGCCAATTTCACCAATCATAATGATTGCTTCTGTTTCGGGATCTTCGTTGAATAATTTCACTGCATCAATATGTTGAGTGCCAATAATCGGATCGCCACCGATGCCAATACATGAAGTTTGTCCAAGTCCCAAATCTGTTAATTGTTTCACAGCTTCGTAAGTCAATGTGCCAGAGCGAGAAACAACGCCAACTGTTCCTTTTTTGTGGATAAAGCCAGGCATAATACCGATTTTTGCTTCATCAGGAGTGATAACGCCAGGGCAGTTTGGACCAATCAATGTTGATTTTGAGTTCAATAATGCTTGTTTCACAGGTATCATATCTCTAACAGGGATACCTTCTGTAATACAAACAATAAGTGGAATTTCAGCATCGATTGCTTCCATAATTGCATCAGCGGCAAAAGGTGGTGGCACAAAAATAACAGTTGCATTTGCTTTTGTTTTAGCAACAGCATCTTTAACGGTATTGAAAATCGGTACAGGTTTTGTGAAAATATTTTCGCCTTTACCACTGTAATCGGTTCCGCCCTTTCCGGGAGTTACTCCGGCAACAACTTTAGTACCGTATTGAATCATTTGAGAAGTGTGGAAAGTACCCTCAGAGCCGGTAATTCCCTGAACTATCAGCTTTGTGTTTTTGTTTAATAGAACGCTCATCTATTTTTTCCAATTTGTGAAAAATTTATTTTAAAATTGTCAAAATTTCCAAAAAAAACAAATTAAAAATTTGCATTATACAATTAGTATTAAAAGAATTAAAAGCATTTTTATTTTAATGACAGTATATTTTTTGCTGATATGACTGTTGATAAAGTATTTTTTGAATTTTTATGAACGTTACTAAATCCTCGTGTTGCATCCTGAATTAGTAACGCTTGACTTTTTAGGACTAAATTATTTACTTTAGCAAGGTAATGTGTATAAACTACTCCCCAATTATAAACCGCATAATTCATAATCAATTCTTATCTCTCACATCATCTCGCTGGTGGAAATCGGATGCTTTCAAACTGTAACTAAAACTTGATTAATAGGACTACTATCCAAATAAAGAGTTTCAGGAGCAATATCTTGTTCATTGGGCCAAGTTACTACTCCATTCACAACTTCTACTTTTTTAAAATATAGCCAATTCTCAAGTTGTTTGAAATAATCACTTATCATGTAAATACTTAAATCTACGATTCTTTGCTCGCCATTACCATAGAATAATTTCAGTTTTAAATGGTCAATTGGAATTACGTTAATTAAATTTGGGTATTCCATAACTACCTCAACGGTTCAATTTTATAAACTTCTTTTCAATAAAACATAGAAATACTTGGCATATTTATACCTTAAATTTTTTTAAATACTATTTATTTGACAATTATAAAAATAAATTATTTTAGAATTTATTCAAGTTTAATATATGTAGTATCAACAAAAGAACTATCGTAGGCTACTCTTATTATAGCTACTTGTTTAGGATCATATCTTATCATTCTTGTAAAATTATTATTGAAATATGGTATAACTCTCAAGATAAGTTGAATTCTATTCTCGGTTTATTTCTAAATACAATTTACAATCCCC
>JANJUO010000266.1 GCA_024710535.1 bacterium | reverse complement strand
CTAATGGTAATCCATAGATCATAGAACTTGCTGCTATTAATTGGTCAGCAGGGTCTTTATGAAAATTTGAAGGCAACCTTGTGGATTGAATTATAATCTCTCTTGTTAAATCTAAAACATAAATTCCAGAACCATCAATTGACAAATCAAACCACTTTTCTAACTCAAAGGGTAATTTTAATTTTCCCACTTCAATTAATTTAGCAACTTCCCAAAGAGATATTTTGCTTATAAATAAACCATTATTTTTCTGATTATGAATTCTATTGAAATAGTTAGTGTGTAGTTTTGAATCTTGATGAACGTACCATATCCAAATATGAGTATCTAAAATTATCAATTCAAAGCTCTCCAATCATCTTCTTCAATTGCCGAATCGAATGGATCTTTAAGTTCAACTGCCATTCCTGCAAGTGGCAAATCAATTATTGAAGAGGAATCTTTTTTTGGGACTACAATTACATCAACAATTTCACCTGGATTCAAAGGTATATTATTTATAATCACTTTGTGGTTTCTTGTTACAGTAATATTTGTAAAAGTATTTATCATAATAAGCTCTTTATTTAATTCCATTGACTTTAATTGACGAAATTTAATAATTTTATTTTAATCGAATAGTTCTTTTTAAAAGCTTTAAGAGTTGAAGAAAGGGTGTCGAAGATCTGGTGTCAGTGTTCGGAAAATTGGCAATAAGTGGCTTTAGCCTCGTGCCGATTGTAAAGGACTTTATAAAGAAAACTTGCCATTCATCCAATGTTTTCAAAACATCGGATGTTTCTACAAATGTCACGTCACATTACTATGTCCCTCGTCCCATTTCCTCTGTTCTCAAAGAGATTGCATGTTTGTAGAAAAGAAAATTCGGAACACTCCCCTACTCATTAACCTTCGGAAGGTTGTATCTTTATTATGCCACTTATACATTATTTATATATATCACTGCTACGGAGTACATACTGATCTTGGTTCTGCATTGCTTCTCGTTCGTCTTGGTACAATTCTCCGGTTATTGAGTTTTCCGAAATACTGTCAACGGTGCAAACCGCTCTTTTATTTGTTGACTTCGATACGCACTTCGTGCTACTTTAGTCAACGACTCTAACCGCTCATTGAGTGATGCGTAGCATCGTATCGAAATGAGCGGACGAAGGGACGAGGGACGGAGGCAAGGGACGAACGAAAGGGATGAGGGACGAAGAAGAGGACGAGGGTTGTGCTTGCTGATTATCTTATAAAGTTTGATGTTCGTATTTTCTTCTCGAGATTTCAATTGCTTCTTGTAACTTCTTTTGGATGATTTGCTTTTCAGGCAATACAGTTAAATATTCTGCAACATGTATTCCGGATTTATCAAGTTCAAGTAATTCAACTTGTTCTGACTTTTTGCCGGTACATAGTATTATTCCCAAAGGTGATTCTTCATTTTGTTGTTTTTCATATTTATTTAACCATCTTAGATAAAGTTCCATTTGACCTTTGTATTCGGCTTTGAATTCTCCAATTTTTAGCTCAATCGCTATTAGTCGGTTCAATTTTCTATTGTAAAAAAGTAAATCTATATAAAAATCTTCAGCATCAATAACAATTCTTTTCTGGCGCTCAATAAACGCAAATCCAGTACCGAGTTCAAGCAAGAATAATTCAAGCTCTCTTAATATTGCATCTTCTAAATCCTTTTCTAAATAATGGTCTTTTAAACCCAGAAAGTCAAGGATATACGGGTCTTTTAGCACTAAGTTTGGTTCAACTATTCCACTTTTTTGAATATTCTTGATTTCAATGTCAATTAATTCTTCAGGTTTTCTTGATAAAGCTGTTCTTTCATAAAGCATCGAATCAATTCTGCTCCTCAAAGTTCTTACACTCCATTTTTCCATACGGCACATTTCTATATAGAATTCCCTTTTTAGATGGTCTTCTATTGGAATTAAAGCAATAAAATGAGTCCAACTCAATTGTCGTATCAGTGATACGACAATTTGATCATCAGGAAAATATTGATTAAATTGAAGCATTCGCCTTAGATTTTTCTCCGTAAAACTATTGCCAAATTCTTGTACCAATTGTTGCGACACTGATACGACAATTTGCTTTCCATAGTCTGCTCGCTCACCATTTAGGATTTCGTCATTTATTCTTTTGCCGATTTTCCAATAAAGAAGGGTTAATGCAGAATTGACAACAAGCGAACATTATTGCGAGTTTCATTAATTAAATTCTTCAATTCTAATAATAGATTTTTATTATCAGTTATGGTAATATTGTTATCCATTAAAAATTTCTCCGTTTCAAATTTTCATCAACTACAAATTTAAGAAAAATCTTGCAATTTCTGCAATTGGTTCGTTTCGATACGCACTTCGTGCTACTCAACGAACGGAAAAACACTCGCTCATTGTATTTCGACAAGCTCAATAACCGTAGAAGCTTTAGCTTCGTATCGAAATGAGCAGACGAAGGGACGGTGGATTGGGACGAGGGGCGAGGGTTGGTGTTTTCCGTTCGGAAGTTAGTGTTTTCCGTTCATTTGTTGGTGTTTTCCGTTCTTTGGTAGGTGCTTTCTGTTTAAGCGATTGCGTCATCCTTCCATTTCATTTATAAAAAAGTAGCATAGTTTTCAATGATTGATTCAACATTTTAATATTTTACCCAAACTTTTTATCAAAATCTTCCTATTTTTCTACAAAAATTAAAAAATTTCATCAAAGTGATCTCTATTTCTCATGATTACTTTTAAACTTTAAATTATTGATTGGCAAATTCTGGATAATAGAATTCAAATCTAATCTTAATTCAAGCAAGTTTTTGTCCTTTTCACCAAAACTTCAAGTATTCCCATAAAACTTTTCGTTCAATCGGTTAAACTTCATTCAAAAATCTTTTGGCTTTGAGATGTAATTTATGAAATTTTGCAATTATATTTCTAATTCTGGATGATTATGCTGTTAAGAAACGAAAATGCGTAACCTTGACAAAGCCTCATTCATCAAATGTTTCCCAAATATAATGAATTGTGAACCAAATCCTTCCGAGAGAATTGAAAGCTTCCGATGTTTTGTTAAATTCTGTACAAAAAATCTTCTATATCCAAATTATTCTTTTATTTTCCTAATTAAATTTTTTAATTTTGCCAACTCAAGGATTGTTCTTTAGATAAAAAAATAGTTCGATTATTACATTGTTTTCCATAAATCAAATCAATCTATTTAACTCACAGGTATTTTATGAATAAGTATCTTTATTTCTTTTTTTGCATTGCTTTAAGCGGTGTTCTTTTGTCACAACCTACAAAAATCTCCTATCAAGGTGTGTTAACAGACGATAGCGGAACTCTAATCAACGGAACTAAGAATTTAGTATTCCGAATTTACACTTCTGCTACAGATGGTACACTTCTAACCACAGACACACATAACGGAGTTTCTGTTTCTGCAGGATTATTCAATGTTGAATTAAACGTTGGATCAATTGATTTCACGCAATCTTTATGGCTCGAAATACAAGTGGAATCAACTACACTTTCTCCAAGAGTTGCTTTCAATGCGAGCGGATATGCTCTTGCTGGAAAAGCAACAAGTTTGCAAATTTCAAGTGGTGCCGGATCTGGAAAAGTATTGACTTCAGACGCAAATGGTAATGCAAGTTGGCAAACACCTTCATCAGGCGGACTTACCAATTTCACTGAGTCGAATTATACTTTCAATTCAAAAACCGGTGTAAAGTTACTTTCCAATAATGCCGCAACTAATGTAGATGTGGTATTTCAACCAAAAGGAACAGGAGCAGTATTGGCTCAACAACCAGATGGTACAACCGCCGGAGGTTCAAATCGTGGTTCGAATGCAGTAGATTTGCAAACAGTAAGAAATGCAAACTTTCACGTAGCAAGTGGAACTGGCTCTGTCATTATGGGAGGAAGTTCAAATACTGCAAGTGGAAATTATTCAACCGTGAGTGGAATTGGTATTACAGTTTCTGGTTCATATTCTACAGCATTTGGTTCTGGTAGCAATGTATTAAGTAACTATTCATTTGCAGTCGGCAAAGATATTTCTGCAAACGGAATAGGTTCAGCTGGATTAGGTTATGAAAATACTACTATGGGAAATTATAATTTTGTAGCCGGTATTGGCAATGTTTCATTTTCAGATGGAGAGGCCGTTTTAGGTAAATATGTTACAACATATACCACTAATAATGATGCTACTGATAGAATTTTTGCTATTGGAAATGGAACAAGTACATCTGCACGAAGCAATGCCCTTACAATTCTAAAAAATGGAAATACTACAATAAATGGAAATGTTAGTGTGGTTGGAACTCTTTCTCTTGGTTTGGAAACAATTAATCAAACAAATCTATCAGGGGCAACCAAATCTATTATCAAATATACTTACGATTCAGACCCATCGCATTTACCTTCTCCATCTGGAAAATCAGGACAAATTCTTACAATTTTGAATTCATCTACAGTTGGAATTCAACTCAATTCAAATAATGCAAATTTATATTTGAAAACACCAACCTCTCATTATATAAATGTTTATGCTGGTGGAGCTGTTCAATTGATAAGCGATGGCACTAACTGGTATCCACTATCTGATTTTTATTATAAACCGTAATTATTTATATGAGGATATATGAAAATCAGGATACTATTTCTTATATTGGCATTTAGCACAATAGCATTTGCTCAATACAATCTAAAGACTTCAACTTATGGTGGAGGTGGAAAAGTTAGCGGTGGAGCATATAATCTTTCTGGCTCTGCTTATCAAGTTCATACCGGTAATATTTCTGCTGATGATTATACTATGAAAGTGGGATTTTGGGCTGTATTTAGTCAATTACTGCCTCCAACAATAAGTACAACAAATATTTCATCAATTACATTGAATAGTGCTGTTTCTGGTGGAAATGTAACAAATCCGGGTGGCTCTTCAGTTACTGCGAGAGGTGTTTGCTGGAATACAATTGGCTCTCCAACAACTGCAAATAGCAAAACGACTAACGGCACAGGAACCGGCTCATTCACAAGTAATATTTCAGGATTGAATCAAAGTACAATTTATTATGTTCGTGCTTATGCCACAAATTCTTACGGAACTTCTTATGGCGAAGAACTGACATTCACCACAATCCCAACATTACCAGAATGGGGCTTGATTGTATTTGGTGGATTAGTTGCATTCTTTGCTGTTAGGAAGATAATCAAGATTGTTTAAAATTCTAAAAATCCTTCCGGAGGACTGAAACCTTCGGAAGGTTCATACAGTTGGCAAAGTGCTGAAGTACTTTGTTGCTTGTAGTATTTGCAACACGTGGCTTTAGCCACGTGCCTTATGGAAAGCAACGTAGTTGCGACATAAAATATAATTTATATGACACTCCAACAGAGCTAATATCGTGCTTGGTTCTCATTGCTACTAACATTTCGCAACGATGTTGCTATTTTGGCAATCTCAAAGAGATTGAATGTTTGTAGAAAATGAGAAATCGGAACCTCACCACTTCGACAAGCTCAGTGCATCGCCCAGCCCTCTGAAAGCCCCTCCTCTTTTAGGGGATTGGGGATGAGGTTTTATTGCACAATTGCTTCCCAGACATCCGATGTTTTGCAATAAAATATGATGAATCTTATTCAAGAGTTATTCCCAGTATAGAACAAACATCGGATGTCTTTATTCAAGCATCGTCCCTCGTCCCTTGTATTCGTCCCTCATCCCTTGTATTCGTCCCTCATCCCTTGTATTCGTCCCTCGTCCCTTGTATTCGTCCCTCATCCCTTACATACGTCCCTCTTCCCATTATTCGTCCCTCGTCCCATTATTCGTCCCTCGTCCCATTATTCGTCCCTCGTCCCATTATTCGTCCCTCGTCCCATTCTTCGTCCCTCGTTCCATTCTTCGTCTCTCGTCCATTGCCTTTGTTTTGATGCTGGATAAAATCCGTTCCTATCGGAACTAATAATTACTTTGGAACATTTTTTCTACAAATAGGTCATTCCTACGGAATTTCATTTTTACTTCTCTCAAACAAGAATGTTTGAGCTACCAAAAAAACCTTCCGAATTGGAAGGTTTTTTTAGATTTTAATAACCGTATTCTAACATATTTTTTATGATGTCATCTATGAAAATGTTTTGGGATTCGCCATACCATTCGTCATTTGCAACCATTATTAATAGCCCGTATGTTGATGGATCAAGTGGCTTCAATGCAGAGGTTGAAAGTTCGGTTTTTTCTTCTGGGCGGAATTCATTATCATAGTCGTTCATCACAACAGAACAGCCAATCTCAAACGAACCAACTGTTGCAAGTGGATTTCCAACATATCCAAAGAGTGAAAAAGGAATTTTGAATTTTAGGATATATCCTTTGTTGGTTAAGTTCGACATAGCTCGCATATTTTTGGATTCAATTTTTTGATTGTTGTCCAATGAACTATTTGTAGAAATTTTAACGGTTGCCGGCTTTTCTTTGAAATCGCCCGGGTTAACAGTTATTTTATAAATGCCGGATTCTGCGCTTGTATTGTAGATCGGCTTATTGTTTTTCCAAGTTAGATATCTATCGCTTTGTATTTTGTATTTATTGACATCAAACCACATATCAAAATAATCGCTGATACATGTGTCGCAATTTGCA
>JANJUO010000476.1 GCA_024710535.1 bacterium | reverse complement strand
TTTGGGTTATCATACTTTTGAAGAAATGGAACTTGATTTTTCTACAAATGATAATTATTTCGAACAAACTCCCCGAGCTGATTTCAGAGATAAAATTGCACAAAGCTCAAATTATGAAATTCAGGGTTTAGAATATGAATTTGTTAATAGAGAAGGCAAGAAAATTTTTATTCGCGAGAATAGCAGGGCGATTTTTGGCAATAATGATGATATTCTAAATTATGAAGGCACTGTTGAAGATATAACACAAATCAAATATGCAGAATCCGTTCTCCAATCCCAGCAAAAATTCATTTCGTTAGTCCTTGAGTCTGTCCCTAATTATGTTTATGTTTATGATATTGGAACAGGAAAAATAATTTTCACAAATTCAAGATGCAATGAATTGCTCGGATTTACTCAAGATGAATTATTGTCTATGGAGGCATTTGAAACTATGGAATTGATTCATCCTGAAGATAGAGATTTAGTGAATAAATCATTCTCCGCAATTGCCTCAGTTGAATCAAATGAATTATTTCATTATGATTATCGAATCAAAACAAAAACCGGAGATTACATTTGGGTAAACGAAAGTGCTACTCCACTTTTGAAAGACAAAAATGGCAAAGTTTTGGAAATTATCGGATCGATGACAGAAGTTACCAAATTAAAACAAACGGAATTGCAACTTGAGGAATCAATTCGCCAAAAAGATAAATTTTTCTCTATAATCGCACATGATATGAGAGTGCCATTTATGGGATTTATCGGCTTAAGCGAAATTCTCAGCAAGGATTATGAAACTTTATCGCTTACAGAAGTGGTTGAAATTGCAAGTTCGATGTTTCAATCAGCAAGTAGAATTCAGCGATTACTCGAAAATCTTTTAGAGTGGTCAAGAGTTCAAAAAAATGATTATGTGCTTAATTTCCAATCTCTATATCTTTTTGATGAAATTAAGGAGTGCATTGATATTAACGAACAAAATGCAAAAACCAAGAACATTTCTATTGAATATTCAATTCCTGAAAATATTTATGTCTATGCAGATTCGTATTTGGTGCAAACTGTTGTCCGAAATATCCTGTCGAATGCAATAAAATTTACAAATAGCTCCGGAATAATTAAAATTTATAGCGAGCAGAATGATGATTTCACAAATTTGATAATCGAAGATAATGGCGTTGGAATTGATAAAAAAACACTGGATTCTTTATTCGACTTGACGGTGAAAACATCTACCTTAGGTACCGAAAATGAGCAAGGAAGCGGACTTGGATTAATTCTCTGCAAAGAATTAACTGCAAAAATAAATGGCAATCTCAAAGTAGAAAGCGAAATAGACAAAGGCACAAAAGTAATTATTTCTTTGAAAAACACAAAATGAACAACAAATCAATTTTTGAAGAATTGAAAAATCTGCGAACAGAACAGATTAATCCGCATACTGCAAATATTGATTTATGCTCAACTCGAGAAATTCTTAATTTAATAAACGATGAAGACCAAAAAGTAAGTTTGGCAATTAGAGATGAAATTGCCTCAATCGAAAAAGCTGTTGACATCATTACAAATTCTTTCAAATCCGGTGGCAGATTATTTTACGTTGGTGCCGGAACAAGCGGCAGACTTGGCATTGTTGATGCATCGGAGTGCCCACCAACATTCGGAACTCACGAAGATATGGTTCAGGGAATAATTGCCGGCGGTTATGATGCTATTTTCAAAGCAGTTGAGGGCGCCGAAGACAGTTTCGAAGAAGGCAAAATCGCAATCGAAAGCAAAAAAATTACAAGCAATGATGTGCTTTGCGGAATTGCGGCATCCGGAAGAACGCCATTCGTACTTGGAGCAATCGACTATGCAAACAGCATTTCTTGCCCAACAATTTTAGTAACAACATCTACTCATCAGCACATTTCTTCGCTGAATATCAAGCCCAATGTAGTTATTGCCGTAAATGTCGGACCAGAAGTAATTGCCGGCTCAACACGAATGAAATCAGGTACCGCCCAAAAATTGGTTCTGAATATGCTCACCACCGCCTCAATGATAAAACTTGGCAAAACCTACGGTAATGTTATGGTTGACCTGCAACTTACAAACCAAAAACTCAACGAAAGGGCAAAAAATATCATTATGAATATCACAGATGTTGATTATCAAACTGCGAGCGAATATCTTCAAAAAGCAAATAACAATGTAAAAATTGCATTGGTTATGATTCTCACCAATTCCGATTTCGTAAAAGCTACCGAATTACTAAAAAATTCTGATGGATTTATTCGAAAAATAATTAACTGATATTTATTAATTTCACAATGAAAAATTCATTGATTATAATTGCAACTTAGCAGGAACTTAGTTACCAGAATTGATATTTGAAATCCCTGACTCTGTCAGGGATTTGTGTTCAAGAGTGAATTTAGTGTCCTAAATTATTCCAGATTGATAAAAGGGTTATTTCTAATAATTACAAGATTTCAAAATTCTCAATGCTATTTCCCTGGCTTTGGGAGTACTCAACTGAAAACTACCTTGTAGCTTCGGTTCCGAAGTGATAGCTACAATCAGTTCTTTTTCAGGAAACACGAATACTATCTGCCTTCCATTTCCAGACATAAAATAAGTTTTATAATCGGGATAACTCCACCATTGATAGCCAAATCGCTTCTCGTCATTTGTTTCAGCTTTTGGACTAACCATCTCAGAAAGCCATTCCTTACTTACGATTTGCTCGCCCTTCCAAGTCCCACCGTTGAGAACTAATTGAGCCACTTTCATAATTTCACGTGGAGTAGTAATAAGTCCATAGCTCCCAATAGTAATACCATCTTTATATCGTCTCCATTCGTAATTTTTCATACCAATTTTGCTGAATAATACATCATCTGCCCAAACATCAGTAGGTTTACCTACTTGTTGCTGTATAATTCCAGATAATATCATTGGATCGCTGTCTTTATAAACAAACTTTTCTCCTGGAATATACTCCATAGGCTTTTTTAAAGCATACTCAAGAAATGAATCTGGTATTTCTTGCAATACAGCCATATCATCAGAGCCGATTCCATAATTGTTGAAAGCAATCCCTGAAGTCATTGTGAGCAAGTCTTTTATTGTTATGTCAGCTTTATCAGGATTATTTGCAGTTAATTTAGGCAAGTAAGTGCCTATTTTGTCATTTATGCTACCAATCACACTTTTATCTATCGCTATACCAACAAGCACTCCCATCACTTGTTTAGTGCAAGACCAAAATCCTCTTGGGTTGGTTCTATCATTTTCATCTCTTGTAAATGTTTCTGCAACAAGTTTGTTCTTTCTGACAACAGTCAAACTTCTAACCATCCATATAGATTCATCCTCGTGAAAGTATCGAAAAACAGAATTTAAAGTATCACGATTCATACCAACTT
>JANJUO010000418.1 GCA_024710535.1 bacterium | reverse complement strand
GTTTGAAATCATGGCTATATCGAATATCTTTTGCATATTCTGAATTTGGATATTTTTCAACAAGTAATTTATAATAAGCGAGAGCAGAATCATATTTAATTAAATTATTCTCGAAAATCCAACCGATTGTATATAGTGATTTTGGAGCAAGTTTATGTTCAGGAAAAACTGTATAGACTTTTCTGAATTGATTAACTGAATATGGGTAATCTTTTACTTTCATCAAGTTAAGTCCTGATGAATAAAATTCTGCCGCTGTATCTATGATAAACGCCTCTGTATATCCAAGAGTACGGCGAGCATCTTTCCCATAGTCAGTTAATGGGTGGCTATTAACTATAACATCCAATAGTGAATCTGATTTTTGTGGGTCTTTTTCTTTTAAAATTCGTGAATAAGCATAGAGAAATCTTGCTGATTCGGGCAAATTAATCGGTGCCACTCCGGCAGAGTAACTATAGTAAAACTCTACAGAATCTTTGAATCCAAGCTCTTCGTGAATTCTACCTAATTCAAATAAATTCATCGAAAGTGTCACCTTCATCGTATCACTCAATTCTTGAATTGATTCGGGCTTATTCAGATATTTATCAGTTTCTCTTCTTTTAGAATCCCAATTATTGAGCAAAGCAAATAATCTATCTGATGTTTTTATTATCGGAGTTTTCACCATTCTTGATTTTGCAAAGAAATTTTTTGCTCTTCCCCAGTCATTACTCTTGTAGTAATCCATACCGCGTTCGAAGTAGTATGCAATAATCGAAGGGTTGTTTACAAATGCGGAATCAGCATATTTTTCCATTATAAACAATGAATCAATTTTTTGCTTTTGAGTGATAATTTCGCCATTTTTATTTAGAACTTTCTCATTAGTATCAAGAGTTTTCATTCTGAAAGATTGAAGCATTTGGGCATAAACAAAAGGAAGCCACTCTTCGAATTTGCCATCTTTTGCCAAATCGTCCAAAATTTTGTCTGCTTCATAATATCTACCTAATCTAATCAAAGATCCTGCTCGATATAAATATGCTTCGAAAGTCTGTAAATAATCAGGTGAAAATCTATTAACTTTTGCAAATTCAATTTCCGCTCTTTTGAAATCATTCATTCTATAAAGCAATGCCGCCAAATCAACTTGCCATTTGGCTCTCAATTCTCCATCATCAGATTGTGCAATTGCCTGACGATATGGGCGAAGTGCTTTTTCGAGGTCATTTTGGAACAAGGCAAGTTCTGCTTGTATTCTGAATGCTTCAGACAAAATATCATATCTCTTTTTCTGCCAAGCAATATCTACAGTTCGCGAAAGCATAATTTCGCCTGCATAGAATTTTCTCTGAACAAGCAAATTTTTCGAAAACAGCAAATGTGCATCAGGCGATAAATCTCCTGCTGGAAATCTATCAATCAATTCACTGCATTTCACTTGTGAATTAAGCCAATCCTCGCGATAATAAAATGATTTTGCCATCAAAAATAGCGAGCCCTCCACATAATTACTCTTTGGACGGCGTGCAAGTATTTTTGAGCCCTTGATTACTATTGAATCAAGTTTAGTTTCAACCGGTTGTCTTTTTGCTTTGCTTACCATCAATTCCGCCATAAATGGAGGAGGTCCGGTCAGCTCTTCATTTGCTACATAAAATTCCGGCTGAGGAACAAAAATTCTTGGCTGAACTCTTTTTTTCTCATCTTGAAATTCAAATTCACTTTCAGACTCTTTGGTGAGTCTTTCCATATTATAATATGTATTGAAATATGCTGTAAAATTGTCATACTTTGCACATGCTCCGGCAATCAATGCCAGCATAAGCATATAAAACACAGCAGTCGCTTTCTTATTAATATTTTTCATCTTATTTAATTAATCCGAAATAAAGAAAAATTAAGTATAAAAACAAATTTCAATAACTTATAAATATAAGTGAATAATCAGTATTTTACCAAAAAACATAAACGAAAATTCAATTATTTTGTTTTATTAACTTATTAAATAATCAAAATCAATAAATAATCGTCTATATATTTTTTAAAATTAATTTGAATTAAAATGAAAACGAAAACCATTATTATTATAATATTTTTTCTTATGATAATTGTAGATTTATCAGCATCTCCTAAGAAAAATATTATGATTGCAAATGCTGAATATTCAAAAACTCTCAAGCATCTTAGCCCTTATAAATTTGAAGCGGCTTTGGATATTACATGCAGACTAAGCGGAAATTATAATTTAATTTCAGCAAAAATTCGCGATTCGGTTTCCGTTTTTCTTGCACAATCAGGAGCTGAGCCAACTGCTTTGGAAGTAGCAAATAACTTGAGATCAGACGGCATAATTTTTTCTAATTTGAATGTTATTGGAAATATGCTCAGAGTTGATTTGATGATGGTGGAAACCAATTCAAATAAAAACAAATACAAAGCTTTTGGCTATGGATCAGTATCTATCAGAAATTCTAAAGATGATTCGATGATTTATGATCCGGCAATACTTGCCGCTACGCAAAGAGCATTTGCCGCATTGATGAAAGATTCGCTAATGTTTGATAAATCAGATGATGTTAGAAAAGTTTATCCTGCACGATCGCTTATTATTGGCGGGTTATTCTATATTACAGATAAAGAACAAAAAGAATGGGATTTGTTTTCAAATAAAGAATTATCATCTTACGATGCTTGCGAAACAATATTTAGAAGTGCCTTACCTTCAAAAAAATATATTGCTTATGATATCGAAACAAGAGATACTATCTACTCGCTATTCGGCTTGAAAACAGTTGAAAATTTCAATCCGGTTTCCGCTTACGAACTCAAAGCATTAACTCACTTCGATGTAGAGTCATTTATTACAGGCACTTTCAAAAAAGTTGCCGAAGGTGTGGAAATTGAATTAGTTTTGTACGACATAGTAAAAGGCAATCTTGTTCAACTCAAAGCCGAAAAAGGATTGTTACGAAACGATAGTATTATCGAATATCGCAAAGTTCTGCAGGAGCTGACGGCTAAAATACTTGATTTATAATAAGTTAATCCTGAAATTATGCTATCTTCCATCAGTTTTTTCAACTGACAGAACTGTATCCTTGTGGCTGTTTTGCAGTCCGTCATATCGAGCAAAGCGAGATATCCATAAATACTGTTTCGTCAGCTGTTACAACTG
>JANJUO010000400.1 GCA_024710535.1 bacterium | reverse complement strand
TGGCAGCAGTTAGACATTTATCAGACAAGGAAATTCCAACTAATGTAACATTAGTATTTAGTGCAACTCAAGCAATCGCCGCCGAAAAAGCAGGTGCAACTTATGTGTCTGTATTTCTTGGCAGATTGGACGATATTGGATATGATGGCTCTGTTATTCTTGATGATATTTGCGAGATTTGGGATGTGCAAGATTATGAATCACAAATTATTGCCGCATCGATTCGTCATCCGATACATATTGTGCAAGCCGCAAAATCAGGTGCTGATATTGCTACGATTCCATATAATGTTATGATGCAATCACTATCTAATCCTTTGACTGATGCAGGATTGAAAAAGTTTCTCGATGATTACGATAAAATGCAGACAGAAAAACAAAAATCGATGTTGCTTTCTTTATAAAAAAATCTCGGAAAATTATGAATATTTTATTAGCCTCAGCAGAAGTTGCACCCTATGCCAAAACAGGTGGTCTTGCCGATATAACAGGAGCATTACCTGTGGAATGGAAGAAAGCAGGAGAGAATCCGATTGTTGTTATGCCAAAATATGGTTCAATTGATGTTGAAAAATATAATTTAAAAAAGACTGATTATTTACTTGTTGTTCCAATGGGATTTTGGGAAGAATATGCAGGTTTATGGCATGGAAAACTTCCCGGCTCGGATGTTGATGTATATTTTATTGAGCACGATATTTACTTCAATAGAGATGGAATCTATGGCGATCCTCATGAATATGGTGATAACGATCGTAGATTTATCTTTTTTTCCAGAGCAGTGTTTTCAGTATGTGAAGCACTGAATTTTGCTCCCGATATAATCCAAGCACATGATTTTCACGCCGCATTTTCGCTTGCTTTTCTTAAATCATTCTATAGAAATCATCCTTTATTCAGCAAAACAGCCGGTGTTTATACAATTCACAATCTTGCATATCAAGGCTGGTTCAATCCGCAAAGAGCAATGGAATTCTCTGGCTTCGGGATGAAAGAGTTCTATCCTGGCTCATGGTTCGAGCATAAAGGAAATGTGAATGCTATGAAAGTAGGGATAATGTTTGCTGATAAGGTAACAACAGTTAGTCCAACATATTCGCAAGAAATCCGCTGGAATTACTATGGCGAGGGTATTGATGATATTCTAAATTTACGAGGAGCAGACCTAATCGGCATTCTAAACGGTGTTTATTATGACGATTGGAGCCCCGAAACAGATAAGCATTTATTCCATAATTACAATTTAGATAATTTCCATACAAAAAATCATAATAAAGCAGATTTTCTATCATCATTGGGAATCGAAGCAGATGATAGACCTGATTTGCCTTTAGTTGGTATGGTTACAAGATTAACAGAGCAGAAAGGTATTGATTTGATAGTAAATAAACTTGAAAATCACTTATTCAATGAGCAATACAGATTTGTGATGCTTGGCACGGGCGATTATAATTATGTTAATTTCTTTAATTATATCAAGTGGAAATATCCTAAACTTGCTTTGATTAACATTGGCTATAACAACGAACTTGCTCACCGAATCATTGGCTGTAGTGATTTTATTTTTATGCCATCAAGATTTGAGCCATGCGGATTAACTCAGATGTATGCTCTAAGTTATGGAACAATTCCGATTGTAAGAATGACTGGCGGTCTTGCAGATACTGTTAAAGAATATTCAACAGATTCGATGGAAGGTACAGGCTTCACTTTTTGGCAATACAATGCAGAATATTTCGATCATAGTATTGATAGAGCATTATCAATTTATTACAACAAGTTGCATTGGGATAATATCAGAAAAAATGCAATGAAACAGCGATTCCCCTCAGAAAATTCAGCAAAAGAATATATTCAGGTTTTTGAATGGGCTCTTGAGAAAATTGGAGTTTTGAAGTGATTATCAAATATTATTTCTGTGTATAATTAAAAAAAGCGAAGAATTAATCTAAATTCTTCGCTTTTTTTAAATTATTATTCAATCAAATTCTTTCTTTTACAATCGATAATTTCCATGTTTTATTGAAATATGTGGAAGTTCTCCACCACACATCTTTGGTTACGGTTTTATTTTTTGTTTTATCGAGAAATGAATAATTAGTCTTTCCTGATTCGCCTTGAATTATGGAATTACCGGCAGTTTTCAAAGTAGGAAAGGGCAAATATAATGAATCTGTGAAGAGATTTCTCCCGGTTTGAGTTGGATCTGTGTCGTGAAGAATATTGCCGTTTGTTTCCATTACCCAAAAATCATCCACTTTGTTTGCAACGAAAACATCGGTATAATACGAAATGAATTGATCTGGACGAATCACAATATTTACTGAGCCCATGTATGTACCATTGCTGATAATTGGTGCTGCAACTACTACACCATAAAAATTCTCAACCAACTTGAAAATTCCACTCATTGCATTTTTGCTCTTTGTTGTCATTTCAATTTGATGCTCTTGAGAACTAATATCAACCCCTTCCGAACTTTTGTAGGTTTCGGGCTCCACATAAGTCATAACGCTTTTGGCATCAACAAAAACTACTTCCAAAACAGTAGAATGTTTGCTCAAAATTGCTTTCAACTCTGCTCTTGTTTGTGCTTCATCAAAATTTGCCGCCAAAATTTTGTTTCCTGCTTTTGTGGCGTCATCAAAAATTATAGCAACAGCACTATCCAATGTTTTTTTGGACTGCTCGAGAATTGTGATCAATTCATCCTCTGCTGTTGGTTCGGTTGTTGAAGTACACGAAACAAAGATGAATGCAAAAATCATCAATGCCAAGTATTTCATATAAGTCATAGTATTTCTCCTAATGGATTATTTTAATAATGATTAAAAAATTTCTCAATTGCAAAATTAATAAAATAAATGATACCAAAGCAAACAATTAAGCAATCCTAAAAAAATATTTTGCTTGTAAATTGAAATAAAAAATCAGAGTTTTGAGTTTTGATAATGTTTGGG
The DNA here is from genome assembly GCA_024710535.1 of bacterium. GTDB lineage: Bacteria > Bacteroidota > Ignavibacteria > Kapaibacteriales > UBA2268 > JANJUO01. The sequence goes on along the minus strand of JANJUO010000400.1, from coordinate 847 downwards.
GAAAACAAATGAATTCTTTCGCAAAAATTAAGATATCAGCAGAGATAAATTCAAATATTGAAAAAGTATGGGAATATTGGACAAAGCCCATCCATATTTGCAATTGGAATTTTGCATCTGATGAATGGTGTGCGCCAAATGCAGAATTGGATTTTCGCGTAAATGGCAAGTTTGTTTATAGAATGGAAGCCAAAGATGGTAGTTTTGGCTTTGATTTTTCAGGAACTTTTTTGGAAATTATCAATTATGAAAAAATAGTATATGTTCTTGATGATGATAGAAAAGTAGAAATTGTTTTTGAAGTCCAAGATGATAAAATAATTATATTTGAGGAATTCGAAGCAGAGACTATTAACTCGCTTGAATTGCAGGAATTTGGCTGGCAAGCTATTTTGAATAATTTTAAAAAATATTGTGAAAATAACTAAGTGGAATTTTGAATGAAAAGTATTTATCCTTGCATTTGGTTCAACGATAATGCAAAAGAAGCGGCAGAATTTTATTGCTCCATTTTCAAAGACGGCAAAATTATCGAAGTAACACCGATGGTTGTTAATTTTGAAATTATGAATCAGAAGTTTATTGGTTTGAACGGTGGACCAAGATTTGCTCCTAATGAAGCAGTTTCGTTTGTAGTTGATTGCAATACTCAAGAAGAAGTCGATTATTATTGGAATGCTTTGTCTGCAGAGGGCGAGGAGAGTATGTGTGGTTGGCTGAAAGATAAATTTGGAGTTTGGTGGCAAATTGTTCCAGATATATTACCAAAATTGCTGAATGACCCTGAAAAATCGGAGAAAGTTGCCGGAGAAATGTTCAAAATGATGAAAATTGAAATTCAAAAATT
>JANJUO010000398.1 GCA_024710535.1 bacterium | reverse complement strand
GAAACGGGTATTAAACACCAATCGAAGTACGATAACTTTCTTACGCAACTTTATAACGATAATTTGTTCATTTTCTTTTTAGTGAAAACGAAGTTTTCAGTGTCGCCTCGGAATGACAACACATTTATTTGTCATTTTCTTTTTAGTGAAAACATAGTTTTCAGTGTCGCCTCGAAATTACAGACTTTAACTTTCTGATTTTCTTCAAAAGTTGCATTACAGAAATAAAATCATTTTTGATTATAAATTTGAATGCAATTTCGAAAAATTCAGCAATCAATTATTTATATTTATAAATATATTATTTAGGTGAATTTTACAATTAAATTCTTTAATTCCGTCAATAAAATGTATTTTTTACTTTTTAATGAGATTAAGATTATGGAACAACAAGTTATATCAATGCCAAGAATTGGCGAAAAAGCTCCGGAATTCAAAGCTGTTACAACACAAGGCGAAATCAACTTTCCTGCTGATTATCAGGGCAGTTGGGTAATTTTATTCAGCCATCCTGCAGATTTCACGCCTGTTTGTACATCGGAATTTATGACATTTGCAACAATGGAAAAGCAATTCAATGATGCGAATTGCAAATTAGTTGGTTTGTCTGTTGATGGTTTGTATAGTCATATTGCTTGGCTTCGCACTATCAAAGAGAAAATTGAATACAAAGGTATGAAAGATGTGGAAGTTACTTTCCCATTGATCGAGGATATTACAATGGAAGTTGCCAAGAAGTATGGAATGATGATGCCTGGCGAAAGCAATACTAAAGCAGTTCGTGCTGTTTTTGTGATTGATCCTCAAGGCATTATCCGTACAATTATCTACTATCCTTTAAGTTTAGGTAGAAATTTTGATGAATTATATAGAGTTATTATTGCCTTGCAAACTTCTGATGAATTCAAAGTGGCAACTCCTGCAGATTGGAGACCAGGCGATGATGTTATCATCTCACCTGCTGGCTCCTGCGGTACAGCAAAAGACAGAATGGATGGCAAAGAAGAAGGTTTGGAATGCAAAGATTGGTTTTTCTGTACTAAAAAACTTGATAAAGATACAGTTTTGAATGCAATCATCAAGAAGTAAATATCCAATACTAAATTGGGCTTTTTCGAAAAAATTGTTTGATCGCAAATTTTCAGAAAGCCCTTTTTATTTGATCACATCATTAAATTATTGCCCAAAAGATAATCTTTAAAATCATAATCCTAAATATAAATTCATCTTTTTCAGTATTTTATTTAAATTGCGCAAAATTTGGCCCGCTTTTTTCTATCAAAATTTGTGTGATAGAACTATTTTATTTTTTGATTTAGGTGAATTATTGACTAAATTATCAAAATTATTGCGAATCAAAGATCAAATTAAGCCAAAAACTTATATTGAAGAATTGGCTGAGCTTGGTTTGCTTGAAATTTATGTTAATGATTTCTTAAGAAATAAATTTGAAACTGACGAAGAATTCAAACAAAGAATTTATGATGCATTGCTTAAATATGAAAAGAGTTTAAATACGGACGTTGAAGTGTTTTTTATGGAAAAAATGGTAGAAAGTTTAGGATATTTTTTGGAGTTTACACGAGAATGCAGGACACGCAGTCTATTCGACCCGAAATAAAAGGATTGTTTGATACAATTAAAGAGCAATCTGTAAAGTATAATGAGGCATTCGAGCATCTCGAGCGCCAAACTTATGCCTATCGTATGTTTATGAATGAATTAAACGACCTTGCAGAAAATGTTAAAAGTACTTTAAACAACAAAATCCGCAGTATTGATGTCAAAGTTGAAGATTCCATCAGAATTCTCAAACTTGAACATAACAAGACCATTAATAAATATACAGAATTACGTGACCTGAAATACCTGCAAGACACTTTCCAAAATGCTGTGGATTCAATTAACCAAATTAAAGAGACTTTCGATAGGCACGTTGAAACAAACAAAAGAATTGTTAATGAATTCGATAGAACTCTACTTGATTTCAAAAAAAAATCAAATAACGAGTTAGAGATTTTCATGACTGAAAGTCAAACAAAAATCAATACTCTTACTGCGAATGAATTTGCTAAAATGGAAGAGAAAATTGCTATCCGTCAAAGGCAAATCGAAGGTAGAATGATTAGTTTGGATCAAACTTTTTGGAATAATTTCGATAAACTTGCCGCTGAATTCAAAAATATGGGTAAAGAATTTGATGGTCTAAAAAGTATTATTTCCAGCATTAATCATGTTGCTGAAGATCAAACGAAAAAATTAAAAACTCAATTTGATGCAACAAGAGATAAGATGGAAAACAACATTGAATTTCTAAATACTCTGATTAAAGAATTTCAGGATAAATTAGAGAATTTAAATAGAAATTACGAATCCAGAAATTCTGATACCCCTCAAATTAATGTTGTTAAAAAGGAATCAGACCCACGTTATGCCGCATTAGAATTGAATTTCAAAAATCTTCAATCAGATTTTGATGATCTTAGCACAAAGATTGAGCAAAAATCTAATACCCCAACATTGGTTAGTATTATTGCAATTTTTGTTGCAATTGCAGCAATTGCGGTTGCAATTTTTATGTAAAAATACATTAAAACAGCAATATTTTAAGAACAATTAAGTCAATTTGTTTTTTGTTTAACAATTTTACTAATAAAATGAGAAAAGTTTTAGTATTTTCAATTGTGGCTATTATTCTCACATTACATCTCAATTCCAAACATAAATTGCTTCAATCTGGACCAATGGTTGGATATTGTGATTTCAGAGAAGCATTGCTTTGGGTTCAAACAAATGCTCCGGCAAAAGTGCATTTTGAATATTGGGATAAAGCAAATCCCTCCAAAAAATTCAGAACTAATTCCGTTCAAACAAAAAAAGAGAGTGCTTTCACTGCAAAATGTATTGCCGATTCTGTATTGAACGACCTAAAATATGATTATTCGCTTTTTATTAATGATGAAATAGTGAGTTTCGATTATCCATTGGAATTTCAAACTCAGCAATTTTGGGCATACAGAAAAGATCCGCCTAATTTCAAGTTAGTTTTTGGAAGTGGTTCTTTTATTAACGACTCCGCTCATGACCGAGCCGGCAAACCTTATGGTGGTGAATATCACATTTTTCAAACAATCCATAAATTTAAACCTGATTTTATGATTTGGGGTGGTGATAATATTTATTTAAGAGAATCGGACGCAAATACAAAAACAGGAATTCAATATCGTTATACTCTAACAAGGTCTTTGCCTGAGATGCAGGCATTGCTTGCCTCAACGGCACATTATGCAATTTGGGATGACCACGATTTTGGACCTAACGACAGCGACAGAGGTTTCTTCAATAAATCGCAAACTCTTGAAGAATTTAAGAATTTTTGGGGCAATCCATCTTTCGGAATCAATAACAATCCGGGCACTGCCACTATGTTTTCATGGGGCGATATAGACTTTTTCCTTTTGGATAACAGATATTATAGATCACCCAATAATGTGAAAACCGAAAAGAAAACACAATTAGGAGCCGAGCAACTTCAATGGCTTTTTGATAATCTTGCATATTCAAATGCTCCATTCAAGGTGATTGTTATAGGTGGACAATTTTTGAATCCACTTGTTGCCTATGAAAATTACTCAACTTTTCCTGAAGAGCGCGATTATATTATAAAAAAAATCACAGATGAAAAAATCAGTGGGGTGGTTTTTCTTACCGGAGACAGGCATTTTTCTGAGTTAACAAAATTAGACAGAGTTGGGACATATCCTTTGTATGACTTCACTGCGTCCGCATTTACTTCAGGCAATCATGGAGGTCCTCCAGAAAATAATTCACTTCGAGTAGATGGAACATTTTTTAATAAAAGAAATTTTGGTGTAGTTGAATTTTCCGGCAAACGCAAAGAGCGAGTGATGACATTCAAAGTTATTGACGCAAATGGCAATCAAATTTGGGAAAAACAATTTAAAGAAAGTGAATTAAAATAAAATGAATAAAAATATGAAATTATACATAGGCATTATTTTAGCCGCAATTTTTTGGTTTGCTATGTTTTCTCCTTCATTCGAGATTACATACTTGATCCACACTAATTATTTCTGGTATGCGATGACAGTGGCAACAACTGTTTTATCATTATTCACATTTTTCAGCGAAAAGCCAAGAATGAAGCAAATCTTTGAATTCAAATGGAAATATGTTTTGATTGGAATAGGTCATGCAATTTTCCTATATTTACTTTCAAGATTTGGAATTTGGATATTTTCTGAATTATTTGATTGGGCAGTTCCACAAATTCAGGCAGTTTATGCTACTCGTGCTCAAGCACCGCCTATGGTGATTGCTGGATTACTAATGTTTTTGATTGGACCGGCAGAGGAATTTTTTTGGCGTGGTTTTGTTCAGCATCATTTAATTGAAAAAATCGGTATCAAAAAAGGAACAGCAATTGCTATTGCCTTGTATTCATTTGTTCATATTTGGGCATTTAATCCAATGCTTCTTTTGGCGGCTTTTGTGTTGGGCTTACATTGGTCAATAATTTACGCAAAATACAAAAGTATCGTTCCTGGCTTGATTTCTCATTGCTTGTGGGATGTGGCAATATTTGTGATATTGCCAGTTACTTTCTAAAATTACAGATAACATATTGTTCAAAAAGTCAAATTTATCTTTTATGAAATCAGATTGGAGTGTCTAAACTACTTAAAATTTATAAATTTAGTAGCGCATACATTCCTATCTGAATATATTATCATAAATATTATTGAATTGTCAGCACACGTCCCCACTTGTAGCAACCTAATTAACACTGAAAATTGTTACACTTGAAATCGCCCTAAATTACTTTTTAAAAATAAAAAAAAGCCAGTTTTTTGAACTGACTTTTTTTGGGCGATCGACGGGGCTCGAACCCGCGACAACCAGAGCCACAATCTGGTACTCTACCTGCTGAGCTACGACCGCCATAGCAAGATCACAAAATTACGAAAAGTTTGTATATTGACAAAAGAAATTTTTACATTAGAACGAAATACTTATTTTAGCTTAGCTCTAATTTGACAAATAATTATATAAAATTACTTAAAAATCCTAATTAAGGAATAAATGTTTGCAAAACCACCTAAACTCACCAGAACTAATAATTTAATTTTATCACAAACAACGCCAATAGTGTTGCATTTTCTATCCGTTTCTTATTACAACTTGACAGAACAATAAATTACATTCAAAATTTCGCATTTATCCAATAAAAAAGCCCGATATTTTGTTGAAATATAGGGCTTTTTTTTCATATTTTTGAGCAAAATTCTAATTTAAATGAATAAATTTTGCTCTTGATGATTAATTTAAATCAAACCTGCTTCGAATTTTGCAGTCAATTTCTGAATCATATCTGCTGTCATCGATTCCAAATCATAATTAGGCTTCCAATTCCATTCTTCTCTTGCCGAAGAATCGTCAATTGATTGGGGCCAAGAGTCTGCAATTGCTTGGCGAAAATCAGGATTATATGTAATTTCGAATTCAGGAATATGTTTTTTGATTTCAGCTGCCAAAGTTGTTGGGTCGAAACTCATTGCCGCAACATTAAAATCGCTATGATGCTTTAAATTATTAACATCTGCCTCAGCCAAATCAATTGTTGCTTTGATACAATCCGGCATATACATCATTGGAAGCACAGTATCTTCTCTCAAAAAGCAATTATAATTTTTTTTCTTGACAGCTTCATAATAAATTTCAACAGCATAATCAGTTGTACCGCCACCTGGAAGTGTTTCTGACGAAATGATGCCGGGATAACGCAAGCCACGGCAATCCAGTCCATATTTATGAACATAATAATCGCATAGCAGCTCACCTGCCACCTTTGTAACGCCATACATAGAAGTTGGCTTCAGAACGCTCTCTTGAGGAGTATTCACTCTTGGAACGCCTTTGCCCCACACAGCAATCGAACTTGGAATGATGATTCTTGCCATTTCATATTTAACACCCAAATCCAAAACATTCATCGTGCCATTCATATTCACGTTCCAGCACAAATGTGGATCTCGCTCCCCAACCGCCGACAAAATTGCTGCAAGATGAAAAATAGTATCGATATCATATTTTATCACCTGCTGACGAATAGTTTCTGCTTTTGTAACATCAACCACCTCGTAAGGACCGCTTTGGGCAATAGCTTTTGGAGGATTATGACGGATATCAGATGCAATAACATTTTCTGCACCATATTTTTTTCTTAATGCTAAGGTTAGTTCTGAACCGATTTGACCATTTGCACCGGTAATCAGAATTTTTTTCATTTCTTTTTTCATATTTAACCAATTAAAATAATTAATTTTTAATTCAAATTCAAAATACAAAATTAGTTAAATTTTTATTCATAAAACATCAATTTCTTTTATTGAATAAACAATTTTTTTTGTTAAAGTATCAGAAATTAAAATGAATTTAAAACACAATTTTTTCTTTTCCTATTAATTAATTAAATTTGTAATTGTAGAAACTATTTGTTTTATTTTTTTAATTTATTTAGGAACAATATATTTATGTTTGAATTGACATTTACTGAAGAGCAAACAATGCTCCGCGAAATGGTTCGTGATTTTGTACAAAGTGAACTTAAGCCAATTGCGGCTCAAATTGATGAAGAAGAACAAATTCCAATGGAAATTTTGTATAAAATTGGCGAACTTGGATTATTAGGTGCTGCTTTTCCTGAAGAATACGGTGGTAGCGGATTTGGTGAAGTTGGATATTGCATGGTTCAGGAAGAGATTGGCAGAGCTTGTTTATCGACAGCAACTTTTATTGGTGCACATGTTTCGATTGGCACTAATTCAATTTATCTTGGTGGAAGCGAAGAAATCAGACAAAAATATGTTGTGCCATTGGCTAAAGGCGAAAAATTTGCAGCATTTGGCTTAACCGAAGAAAGAGCCGGCTCGGACGCATTCGATTTGGTTACAAAAGCCGAATTCGATGGCAAAGATTGGATCTTGAATGGTCAAAAAATGTGGATTACAAACGGTCCTTTTGCTGATTATGTGTCAGTTTTTGCAAGAACAAAACGCGGAATCACCGGCTTTGTTGTTGAAAAAGATATGCCGGGATTTTCTGCCGGTGCTCCTGAAAAGAAAATGGGTATTCGTGGCTCCAAGACTTCTACATTAACTTTCGATAACGTTAGAGTTCCTGCTGAAAACATACTTGGCTCCGAAGGTAGAGGATTTTTATTAGCAATGAAAACACTTGATGCCGGACGTTTGGGCTTGGGTGCAGCTTGCTTGGGTGCTTGCAAAGAATTATTGGAATTATCAGTAAAATATGCAAAAGAAAGAAAACAATTCAACGAACCAATTGCAAATTTCCAAGCAGTTCAATTTATGCTTGCAGAAATGGCAACTTTAATCTATACAGTTGAATCATTGGTTTATCGCACAGCAACAAGTTATGACAAAGGTGATATGCTTTCACGTCAATCTGCAATGGTGAAATTAGTTAGCTCTGAAGCATTGGATAAATGCGTTGATCATGCAATGCAAATCCATGGTGGAATGGGCTATTCAAGAGAATTATCAATCGAAAGATTCTACCGTGATTCAAGAATCAACAGAATTTTCGAAGGTACATCCGAAATACAAAAACTCGTTATTGCAAGAGACGTTTTGAAAAGAAACGGAATCGTTTAATTGCACTTTACATTAAAAATTAGCCCACAGATTTGTGGGCTTTTTTTTGATATTATCTAATTTTCCAATTGGAATAATGAAAATTTTAGTTCAGCCTTAAGGAGGAAATATTAAAAAATTTTATCCGCCCTTTTTTAAAATTACTTCGCAACAATGATACCTTTCACAGTTATCAATATTTCTCAATTTATATAATTATTTCACAAGCCAGGGAGCTTCGTATCCCTCCGGACGCTTTTTTTAAAAAGGAGTTTTGGGTATTAATTAAAAAT
>JANJUO010000338.1 GCA_024710535.1 bacterium | reverse complement strand
GAGTTGTGAAATTGTGTATATTGCTTGAAAAACCTCTCCCCGACCCTCTCCTATGAGGAGAGGGAGAAAGGAAATTGTGTTTATTGCTTGAAAAACCTCTCCCCGACCCTCTCCTATGAGGAGAGGGAGAAAGGAAATTGTGTTTATTGTTTGAAAAACCTCTCCCCGACCCTCTCCTATGAGGAGAGGGAGAAAGGAAATTGTGTTTATGAATCATCCGATGTTTTAGAAATATCGGATGATGTGTATTATTTAGAAGAGAATTTTTTTTGAATGAAATTTGTCGCTTTTTTTCAAATGTAAAATCAATTTTTTTTGTGCTCAAATTTTATTGTTTATAGGAATAATTGTCATTTGAAATGTATGAATTAATTGATTTAACGGCAGATTCCACTTCACTGCAAATTGTTTGATGAGATTTGTTGTCAGTATAAATATATTTACCGGTATTTTTGTGTTTATAAAGCCAAGAATTAATTATTCTCAATTCATCAATATCTTCAAGGGTGTAATTTTCCATTTCTTCATCATTCAAAAAATAAATTTGATAGAAAAAACTATAAATGTTATGCAACGATTGCTTTTTGCCGATGGTCAAACTCTTTTTCAACTTGCCTGCTTTGATACAAAAAATATCCAGCATCTTTTCGTGAGCGGAACTTTGCACAATAAGAATCAAATTATTGTCTGCAACAGATGTCGAAACGTCTGATTTACGAGATAAAATCGAATTTAATTCGGAAATTTGATCTCTAATCATTGCGGCTTTCTCAAAGTCAAGCTTAGCCGCAAAATCTTGCATCTTCATTTCCAATTGATTTATCAATCCATTGCCAAAGCCACTCAAATAATACCTTACTTGAGCAAGTTCTTTTGCATATTCTTCCTTCGTAGTCAAATCGGCACAGGGGGCATCGCATCTTTTGATCTGATAATAGATGCAAGGTTCATTTTTTTTATTTGGGACAATCGGCTCAACGCATTTCCTAAGTTTGAATTGCTTATCGATTGCATCAATTATCTCCTCAACAAGGTATCTGCTCTTGAATGGACCGTAATATTCGGCTCCGTCATCATCGAAATGAAAACATTTTTCAATTCTCGGAAATTCTTCGTTTGTAATTTTCAATAAAGGATAACTTTTGTATCTTTTTTGCTGAACATTATAGGGTGGAAAGTATTTTTTGATCTCTTTAGACTCAAGCAAAAGCGCTTCTAATTCAGTATTTGTAACTTGCCAATCGATAAATTCAGCATTGCTGACCAATTCTGCAATTTTTTTGGAAGTAACTTCGCCTTGCTGAAAATATGTACGCACTCTATCGCGTAGAGATTTGGCTTTTCCGATATAAAGTGGCACTCCATTGGCATTTCTGAAGTAATAAACGCCGGGCTCTTCGGGTAATTTCTTCAAATTTGCTTCATGCTTTTGAATGACATCGTTTGTTGTTTTGAAATTATTATTTTGTTTATTTTGAAATTTCAAAAGGTCATCCAATTCATGAATATTATGCTCCGACTCTGCCCTTTCGAGCAATTCAAATAGGATATATGCGGTTGCTTCTGCGTCTCCAAAGGCGCGATGTCGGTTTGTAATGGGAATATTAAAGAAATTAGCAAGCGAACCAACATTTTTCTTGAGGTCTTTTGAGAGTAGTTTTTTGGCAAGTTTCAAAGTACAGAGTTGCGGTTTCTCAAATGGCTCCCCTAATTCTCTTCTGAAACTCTCAACTACAAAATTATAATCGAACCTAACATTATGAGCAACAAAAATTGTGTTAGGATGATTGAAATATTTGATTGCTTGAGCAAAAACTTCTTTTGGCTCAGGTGCTTTATGCGCCATTTCGGTGGTGATACCGGTCATATTTTGGATGAAAGTCGGTATAAATTGATGCGGATTCACAAGCGACGAGAATTCATCAATAATTTCACCCTGCTGAATGACTACCAAAGCAATTTCAGTGATTCTGTTTCGGAATGTATCCGATCCGGTGGTTTCCACATCAACTACAACAAATGTTGCGTCCCAAAATGAATTCATAACGCTCTTTGTGATTTGATTTCTTCTAATAATTTCATAATTTTACGTGGGTAATTTGTAGCAATTGCCTTACAGCCCAAGTCTAAAACCTTTTCAAGTTGATATTTTGTTTCCACCGAATATACGCCTGTAATAATATCATTGGCTTTCGCATTTTCGGAAATCTCATTATTGAATTCTTCAACAGAGCAAATAAATGAAACGCATCCGGTAACTTTCTGAATTTCCGATGGCAAGGATTTATCGCCGGGAATTTTGATTGCGGCAGTGTAAAGCTCGGGATTAATTTTCTTAATCAGCGCAAGTGCGGCATAATTGAAAGATCCAAAGATAGTATTTTTTTCATAGTTATATTGATAAATCAAATCCAAAAGGAGATTACAGCTTTGGCTGAACTTTTCTCCGGTTATAGTTTTGATTTCGAGCATCAAATAGCATTTATCTTTTGCTAATTTAATAACTTCTTCGAGTAAAGGAATTTTTTCATCGGCAAATTTTTCATCAAAACCGGAGCCAATATCAATATCTTTGATATCATCATAATCCAATTCGGAAATTTTTTTATCCAAACCGGCAGGATAATAATCATGATAGGCAACAATATGGTTATCTTTTGTTATCTGAACATCAATTTCGATCATTTTTGCACCGGCATCGATTGCTTCTTTGTATGCAGCAAGCGTATTTTCGGGAGCAGTTCCAGACGAACCCCGATGTGCAACCACTAAAATATTGCCGTTATTAACACTTTCTTTTAAATTTATCATTTTTCTAAAATCAGCAACAATACAAAACATTAATTTAATACTTTTTTTTCAGAATATTAAGCAAAAAAATTTATTTTTTTTTAATATCTTACTTGTTATTAATAGAAGATTATGTTATTTTAATATTTTGAAATTTGCAATTATGAATTTTTATTTTTAAGGAGTTAGAATTATGCCAAACATTAACAAAGTAGTAGAGATAATGACCAAAAGTCCATTCTACGTCGAAATCGAAGATACTGTTCGCAAGGCAGATGATATGATGAAGGAAGAAAAAGTAAATCAACTGCCTGTTCTTGAAGGGGCAAAGATCGTTGGTATGCTAACCGACAGAAAATTGATGGAATACACTTTGCGTGATATCTATGACTCTGGTCAAACTTATGGAGAAGCCGGCTTTAATAAAATCATTGATTACGAACAAATTATGGTTCCTATCACCCATGTTTTGTATCCGGAAGATAGCATTGCAAAAGCTGTGAAGTTGATGGCGAAGTATAAACTTGATTGCGTGCCGGTTGTTGATTGGGAGATGAATTTATTGGGATTATTGACATTTACAGATGTACTTCTGTATATGCACAAATTTTTTAGTGAAGAATAAATAAATTAAGACATTTTTTTATATCAAAGCAAAATTATTTACTTTGAAAATATTATTTTATTACATTTTTAAGAAGAAAATTAATGAATGAATGCAAGATTTGTTTAGCAATAAATTTAAGTGAATTCAAAATTGGCAGTACAGTTTTATTGGAATGTTCGAATTGCAAAGTTGTGTTCAACAAAGAAGTCGAGCATTCCAATAAAATTAATGAATATTACAAAGATAAATATGTTCTTGATAAAAATCAATTATTACCACTTCAGAGATATTATCATAGAATGCCTGAATTTATCAAACTATTGTCATTTGTCCGTAAATACAAATCTGCTCCTGCAAGTTTATTAGACATTGGTTGTGATAAAGGATTTTTCCTTGAATTTGCTCGCCACTTCGATTATGATGTTTTTGGAGTGGAACTCTCAGAAAATGCAAGAAATTATGCAAAAGGGTTAGGACTGAATGTTTATGAAAATCTGGATTGTGTTGATAGAAAATTCGATCTTATTGTGATGTGGCATAGTTTGGAACACTTCCCCGACCCAAAACAAGGTTTAATGCAAATCAAAAAATTATTAAATGATGATGGTATTTTATTAATTCGGGTTCCTAATTTCAACAATATTTGGAGAAAAATATTCAAACAGAGATGGATTTGGTTTCAGCCATTATCTCATTATTTCCATTTTACGGAAAAATCTCTTCATAATCTACTTGAATTATCAGGAATGACGCCTCTTTACCTCAAGTCTGGCAGACCTAATAATTGCATCACATATTTTTCGAATTATATTTCAAAAAAATCATTCAAAAAATATTTTGGATTAAAGCCAACAATCAAATCTTATGTATATACAATTTATGAATACATTACCGGAATTGAAATTTTTGCTATCGGTCAGAAAAAATCTTGAACTATTTAACAACATATCCTGTATAATCGTATTTTGAAGATGGATATTTCATCTTCATCTTTCTTAATTTATCTGTAAGAATTGATGTTATAATCAAATCTCTATACCATTTTTTATCTGATGGAATCACAAACCAAGGTGCGTATTCAGTTGAAGTGAATTTCAAAACATCGTTATATGCCTCGATATATTCATCCCACTTTTCTCTGTCTTTGAAATCTTGTGGATCAATCTTCCAGTGTTTTTCTGGATTATCCACACGAGATTGCAATCTGGTTCTTTGCTCTTCTTTACTGATATGTAAATAGAATTTCAAAATTATTGTATCCTCATCGGCAAGCATTTTCTCAAAATTATTAATATGCTCGAATCTGTTTCGCCAAATATTTTCAGGCATCAAATTTTGGACTCTTACAATAAGAACATCTTCATAATGAGAACGGTTAAAAATTACAATTTCGCCTTTTGAAGGAACTTTTTTATGAATTCTCCAAAGAAAATCATAACTTAATTCTGTAGTTGTTGGTGCTCCAAAATGAGCAACATAAACTCCGGATGGATTTACGCTACCAAAAACATTTCTAATGGCGCCATCTTTTCCACTTGCATCAAGTCCTTGAAAAATTATCAAAATTTTATGCTTTTTTTCTGCATTTTGAATCTTCTGCAATTTATCAAGTTCTAAATTCATAATTTTGGTTAATTCCATAGCCTGTTCTTTTGTGCCTTGGTAACCTTTGTAATGATCGCTTGAAATTGCCTTTAAATCAATTTTTGAATTGGGTTTTACTAAATATCTATCCATTTTTCTTACTATTTTTAATAAACTACTAATTAAGAAATCAAATTTAAACAAATAATAACGTTTTTAGAAGTTTTTTTTTCTAAAATGTAATTTTTTTTGTAAATTTAACAGTTTTTTTGGGACATACAATAATTATTTGCAAAATTAATCATTGTAATGTGTATATATTACTTTTAGGAAAATATTTTTTTAAATAAATGGAATTTTGATATGAGAAATTTGTTACTAAAAATATCTGTTTTGATAATGATGATGTCGGGAATAGTTTATTCTCAGACATTTAATTTATCGGATATTGATGCATCTAATTTTCCGAAATTGGGCGCGAGTTATAGTGCTTACACTGCTCTCGGAAATCCTATTACAAACTTTGCTAAAAAGGATTTCATTATAGAAGATAATGGTTATCTTGTTCCTGAAGCAGATTTTGAGATAAATTGTACGGCAAAACTACCACTAAGCGTAGTATTAGTTTTGGATAAAAGCGGTTCGATGACTGATCTGGTGAATGGAGAGCGTCCATGGGATTGGGTAGTTGAAGGTGCAAAATCATTTATAAACAACATTGTTTTGACTGATGATTCGCAAATTGCTGTAGTTGCATTTGCCTCTGATGCAAGACTTGTTATAAATTTCACAAACAACAAAGCAGAAATCATAGATTCAATAATGAAAATCGAAAAAAGTTGGGGAATTTATGGCTCTACCAATTTCAATAAGGGTTTTCTTAATGAAACTAATGGTGCTATTAACTTAATAAAAGATGCTCCCGTTGATCATAGAAGAGTTATCGTTTTCTTAACTGATGGCAATCATGAAGTTCAGACAGAGCCATTGAATACTCCGGGCATAATTGAAGCACTCAAAAGTAACAACATATATCTCTATGCAATTAACTTACTTACTCCAAAAAATAAAGATTTAAAGTATATTGCTGAAACAAGTAATGGTAAATTTTTTGAAACTTTTACAAAAGACCAATTGAACAACATTTACAAAAATGTTGCCGATGATGCTTCTGTTAAGGTTCAATGCCATCTTTATTGGAATGTTCCTCCAGTTTGTGATGAAGCGGCAAGATTTAGAACTGTTACAGTTACATACACAAATTCGTTTCCAATTCTTTCTCAAACAAAGAATTATATTGTTACAAACGAGGATTTGGCAAAAATTGATTTTGAGCCACCTCTTGTGGATTTTGGAGATCCACCGGGCGGCGGTTCTTCAGAAGAAACATTTAAATTGAAGGCTGTGAATTATGATTTTAAAATTAAAGATTTTAGAATCTCACCTCCCGGTAGTTTCGAAATTCTTGACTGGGGAGATGGCAAAGGAATCAAACCAAGTGGCGATGTGGTTCTTCAAAAAGATCAAGAAATCACAATGAAAGTTGTATTCAACCAGATGAACCCTAAAAGATTCAAACAAGCAACCTTGATTTTGGATGCTTATCCTTGCACTCAAGAAGTTTTGTTGATTGGTGGACGACAGCAAATTGAAATAGACAATCCAATTAATTCGCAAGCATTTGCACAATGCGATACAGTAAAAATTCAATGGTCGGGTGTTGAACCAAACTACGAAGTTAATCTTTCATACAGTGCAAATCAGGGTGCAAATTGGGTGCCGATTGCAAATAAAGTTAAAGGACTTAAATATAATTGGATTTCTCCGAATATTTTGGGAACTCTCCAAATAAAAGCAGAAGTTGCTGATATGTCATTTTGGGAATGGGCAATTGCTGCCGGTAATTCCGGAATAGACAGTTCTAAGAGCGTTGCTGTTGATTACAATGATATGTTCGTTTATATTTGTGGCTCATTCTCAGGAACAGGAGTGTTTCCGGGCAATAACAAGGTTACCTCCTTTGGTAAGCAAGATTTTTATTTGGCAAAATTTGATGTTGAAGGCAATTTAATTTGGGTAAGAAGTGGTGGTTCCGAACTCGGAAATGATATTGCAAATGGAGTTGCTTTAGATCCAGCAGGCAATGTTTATATAGTTGGAACAGCATATAAAGGAATTAAATTCGGAAGTTTCACAGTTGGTTTGGAATATGACAACACACCTTATTTCTTCGTTGCAAAATATAGCAATTCTGGGGATTATATTCGTTCTACATTTTTGGGAGCAACCGCTGTATTTGAATTTTTCCAAGCAACTGGAGTAAAACTAAAGTATTTCCTCGATAAAAAGCCCGGTTCTTTTCCGAGAATTTATGCACAAGGATTTTACAAAGGTAAATATACTGATTATTTTAATGATTTCCAATTGCCATCAACTACAAAATGGGAAGTATTTACTGCAGTTTATGATCTCAATCTAAATATTAAAGATTTACAATTTGGAGCTATCGACCAAGATAATTATTCTACTAATGTTGCTTATGATAGCGAAGGAAGAAAATATCAAACTGGTCAATTTACAAATACTATTAATTTTGATGGTATAAATGTAACAGGCTTCGGTGAATCAGACATTTATCTTGCCAAAAACTCAAAAATTCCAATAACATCAGATACAGTAATTGATGTTTTACTTGCAAAACCTATGTTGACTGTCACAACAGAAATGAATCCATTAAAATTTGATGATGTAACAGTGGGCGAAGAAATTGAAACAACTATGCCGTTTCTCATTACAAATAATGAAAAAATTCCATTTACCATCACAAATTATTCATTTACCGGTGCTTTCAAAGATGATTGGTCGCTTGTTGAAGATATAAAAGGCAAAGTTTTACAGCCCGGAGATTCTATTGATTTAGTTTTCAAATTCAAGCCACTTAATTTAGGTCAGAGAAATGCAAGTTTGATTATTAATGGCTATTGTGCCTCCGCAACAGAAATTCCGGTTTCTGCAAACGGTGTTTGTGGTGGATTGAGTGCAGTTCTTTATGATTTTGGCGATGTTAATTTAGGAAAAGCAAAATCCGATATAATTGATTGTGCTTTCAAAAATAACAGCAATGTTCCGGTTTATATTTCAATACAACACTCCCCTTCTTATAATTATCAAGATTTCAATATTGATTCTCTTTCAATTCCAAGAATCAACTCTCGTTATTATGTTATGCCAGACTCTTGTGCCAATATTTATATTACCTTCACTCCTAAAGATTTTGGCGAGCGTAAGCATGAGATTTTCTTTGTTGTGTATAATGTAAAAGGCGAGCAATGCAATAAAATACCGCTTGCTATTATTGGAAATTGTTTAACTTCAGATGTTAGAGTGTCTAATTTTAATTGGTATGAAAAACGTACAAACGGCAAATATACTTCTAAAATTTCTGTTAAGAATGAATCAAATGTTATTGATACAATAAAAGCAATTTATTGGAATGATCCAAGTAATCCAAGCAATGATAATATTTTCAAATTTGAAAACTTAAATCTTCCAATTTTGCTCGATCAACAATCTGAAGTTACTTTAAATGTTGAATTCAACCCAAAAGATGAAATTTATTATTCATCTCAAATCAAATTTGAATTTGCTATCAAGCCCGAACCACTGATTTCCACTTTGGAAGGAACCGGTATATTACCAAAAATGAGTTATGAATTCAAATGTGATGGCGAAGTGAAGGTCGGAGAAAAAGCAGATGTTCTTCTTACAGTATTCAACAACAGTTCTTCATCTGATTTGAAAATAAAAAGCATTGATGTTTTCAATTCCGTTGAATATCGCTGGAAAACCACCGCTCCTGCTGATTTAACCATTCCCAAAAGTGATAAGCAGGAATTCCTTTTGGAATACGAACCAATCGAAAGTGCAAGCCACGTAGTTAATTTCCGTATTCTCGCTGATGATTTTGATGGCTCCTTCAATGAAGAATGGAAAACTACAGAATTTACTCGTAGTTGCAACTCCGTTAGCCTTGATTTCCCAACTAAAGTCGATTTCCAAAATGTTATGGTTTGCGATAAAGACGAAATTAATGCTACTATCAAAAACACTAGCAATGTTGCCATTACTCTTTTTCTTCAAAATGCAACTATTAGTGGTGCAGATAAAGATGATTTTACTATTGTTGATAATGCCGAAGTTGTATTATATAGCGGTTTGCCGAAAGATATTAAATTTGCATTCAAACCATCCAAGGCTAAAACTATTCATAATGCTACTGCAACTATTCCAAACTCTGCCGGTATTGATATCAAAATTGATTTAGTTGGATTTGGATCTACATTCACAACTTCTGCGGAGCCTGCAACAATCAACAAATATCCCGGAGATAAATTTACGCTCTCGGCATTTGCTAATCTACCTAAATTAACTTCAGGCGAAATCAATGCCGTTAAAGTGAAAATCTTATTTAATGATACCGTAATCTATCCATACAAAGATAGTTTCAAATCTAAAATAAGTGCACAAGCGGGACAAGCAAACTATATGATTTGGGGCTCTCCTGTATTCTCCAAAGGACAAATTTTAGTTGAAGGAAACGGAAAATTAACTGCATCACAATCGTTGGAAATCTTCTCAATTGATTTTCTAACTCTTCTAAATGAGCAGGGATCTTCTCAAATCAGATTTGAAATAGATTATGGCTGTTTCAACGAGTCTTTTAGTGTAACCACAGTCAATATAGACAGCGTTTGCGCCAATGATACCAGAATCATAGTTGCATCAGGCATTCCTTTTGCTCTAATTTCACCAAATCCAAATCCGGTTTCTTCATCTGCCGAAATTCAATATAGCATTGCATTCGAAACAGATGTGAAATTAGTCATTTATAATGCAACCGGTGAAATTGTTAAAACAATCGTAGATAAGCGAATTCCAGCCGGATATTACTCAAGTATAATTGATAGCCACGACATATCGAATGGAATTTATTTTATCAAAATCGAAGCTGGTCCATTCACAAAATCACAAAGTATAATTATTAGCAGATAAAATGCATAATCAAAAAAGCCGTTTGCAAGTTGATTGTAAACGGCTTTTTTTTTATCTATAATTCTTCAATGTTGCTAAATATCTATTCTTTACATACCGCGTCTGTATTTTCCACCAATTTCATACAATACTTTTGTAATCTGACCCATTGTTGCCACTTCTACAGTATTCAAAAGTTCCTCGAAAATGTTTCCTTTGCTGAGTGCAACTTCTTTTAGTCTTTGCAAAGCATTTTCTACATTTTGCGAATTTGTTTCTTTGAAGCTTGTAATTTCGGCAAGTCGCTGATTTTTCTCATCTATCGAAGTTCTAATCACCTGCATATTATCATAAAGATTTGCACTATTCTCTGCCAAAAATGTATTCACACCAATAATCGGATATTCGCCGGTTTGCTTCAAATATTCATAATACATAGACTCCTCTTGTATCTTCGAACGCTGATATTGTGTTTCCATAGCTCCCAGAACTCCGCCTCTTCTCGAAATACGCGAAAATTCCATCAGTACAGCTTCCTCTACAAGTTCGGTTAGTTGCTCTGTAATATATGCACCCTGCGATGGATTCTCATTTTTTAGCATTCCAAACTCTTTACTTAGAATCAACTGTATTGCCATTGCACGACGAACTGATTCTTCTGTAGGTGTAGTTATTGCTTCATCATAAGAATTCGTATGTAATGAATTACAATTATCATAAAACGCAAGCAAACCTTGTAAAGTGGTGCGTATATCATTAAAATCTATTTCCTGAGCATGTAGAGAACGACCCGAAGTCTGTATATGATACTTTAACTTCTGACTTTTTTCATTTGCACCATATTTATTCTTCATTGCAACTGCCCAAATTCTTCTTGCAACTCTTCCAATCACAGAATATTCCGGATCCATTCCATTCGAAAAGAAGAATGATAAATTCGGAGCAAATTCATCTACATTTATACCTCTATTTAGGAAATATTCCACATAAGTAAAGCCATTTGCAAGCGTGAATGCTAACTGCGTAATCGGATTTGCTCCGGCTTCCGCTATATGATAACCACTTATACTCAATGAATAATAATTTTGAATCTTATTTTTTGACAAATACTCTTGTAGATCTCCAATCAACTTCATTGCAAAGTCGATCGAAAAGATTATTGTATTCTGCCCTTGATCTTCTTTGAGCATATCAGCCTGTACAGTTCCGCGCAACTTTCTGAAAACCTGCAACTTAATATTTTCTTTCTGCTCTGCAGTTATATTTGATAAACCTTGCTTCTTGATTTCACGATTATACGCCGTCATAAAATAAAATGCCACCATTATCGGTGCAGGAGCATTTATTGTCATTGAAACAGAAGTTAGCGGATGAAGCAAGTCGAAGCCATCAAGTAGCTTATCCATGTCATTTATACAACATACAGACACTCCAGCTTCGCCAATCTTTCCGAAAATATCAGGTTGCTCTGCGGGATCTTCTGCATAAAGTGTTATTCCATCAAATGCAACGGATAAACGCTTAGCATCATCATTTTGCGATAGATAATGAAACCTTCTATTCGTTCTTTCTGGACTTCCCTCACCGGCAAACTGTCTTTTTGGATCTTCTGTAGTGCGTTTAAATGGAAATACGCCTGCTGTATAAGGAAAATATCCCGGTAAATTTTCCAAATAATAAAATTTAAGTAACTCTTTATATGATGACGTTTCAGGCAGAGCCACTTTTGGAATCGATGTACCCGATAAACTTTTAGAAAACAACTTTATACTAAAAGTTTTATTCTGTATTTGATAATTTATCTCTTCTTGCTGATAACTTTTCTTTAATTCATTCCAATTTTCAATGAAATTAATTGACTCTGCAGTCATTAGATTTTTATATTGAGTTGTTTTATCAATTAATGAAGATTTAATATTATCATCATCTATTAATGAAGTTGAAATTTCCAATGCTTGTAGCTTTTCTGCAAGTTCTGCCTCATTATATGCGGCTTTTTTATAATGACGAATAGTTTCCGCAATTTCAGAAAGATAATGTACACGATTATTATCAATCAATCCAAAATCTTTATCCATTTTTGTTGGAAGCATTTCCATTATTGCATTATTAATAGTATATTCACGATTATTCTTTGCTTTCAATTCACCAAACAAATCCTTGAATAATCTATTAACTCCAGAGTTATTGAACTGATTGCTACATACGGCATATACAGGCAACTCTAATTGATCCAAATGTACAGTCTTATCAGTAATCAAATTATTATTTCTAATATAATTTATAAGCACTTCACGATAAGCATCTTCCGACCCACGCTTCTCAAACTTGTTTATTACAACATAATCTGCCTTGTCAAGCATATCTATCTTCTCTAATT
>JANJUO010000286.1 GCA_024710535.1 bacterium | reverse complement strand
AGTGAATTATTTTATTATTCAAAAATAATTCTCAACGAATGCAAAAATATTTTTTTAAATTCAAAATAATTAAATAAATTATAAATTGTGTATGTTTCAATTATTATTTTGTTTTTTTATATTTTTGAGGTATGTTTATGCAAGAAAAAAAGATGACCGGAGAAGTTTATTATCCATCTCAGGAGGCAATTGATAACGCTCATATCAAAAATTGGGATGAGCTTAATCAATTGGCAACTGAAAATTACGAAGGATTTTGGGAAGAACGTGCCAACGAACTTCATTGGTACAAAAAATGGGATAGAGTGTTGAATGATGACGATAAACCGTTTTTTAAATGGTTTGAAGGAGGAAAAACTAATATTGCATACAATTGCCTCGATACTCACGTTAAGACATACAGAAAAAATAAATTAGCATTAGTTTGGGAAGGCGAATCAGGTGAAAACCGAGTATTTTCTTATTTTGCTTTAAGACGTGAAGTAAGAAGATTTTCGAATGTATTGAAAAGTTTAGGCGTTAAGAAAGGCGACCGTGTAACAATATATATGGGGCGCGTTCCAGAAATCGTTGTTGCTATGCTCTCCTGCGCCAGCGTAGGTGCAATTCACTCGGTGGTTTATGGTGGATTTTCTGTTGAAGCATTGAACGAACGCCTCGATGACAGTCACTCAAAAGTTTTGATTGTTGCCGATGGTGCTTATCAAAGAGGAAAAGTTATTCCACTTAAAGAAATTGCTGATGAAGCACTGAAAAGAGCCGCATCGGTTGAGCACGTTCTCGTAGTTAAGAGAACAGGTCAACCTGTGAATATGGAAATCGGACGCGATATGTGGCTTCACGAATTACTTAATTTACCTATTGCAAATCAGCCATTCGAAATGGAAGAATTAGATGCCGAAGATCCACTTTTCATTCTTTATACATCAGGAACTACAGGCAAACCAAAAGCGATTTTGCACACACACGGTGGCTATATGGTTGGTACTTATACCACTATGAAATATGTATTTGATATCAAGGATGAAGATAGATTCTGGTGTACTGCCGATCCGGGCTGGGTTACCGGACATAGTTACCTTGTTTATGGACCACTGTTGAATGGAGCAACAATTTTTATGTATGAAGGGGCTCCAAACTTCCCATATCCAAACCGTTGGTGGAGTTTGATAGAAAGATGGGGAATTAACATATTCTATACCGCACCAACAGCATTACGTGGACTGATGAGATTTGGTGATGCATGGGTTAATCGCCATGATTTATCATCACTTAGATTACTTGGTTCGGTGGGAGAGCCAATAAATCCTGAAGCATGGAAATGGTTCCATAAAGTAATCGGAAAAGAAAAGTGTCCAATAATGGATACTTGGTGGCAGACAGAAACCGGTATGTTTATGATAACTCCTATGCCAAGTGTACCATTGAAACCGGGCTCAGGCACGCGCCCATTCCCTGGGATAATTATGGATATTCTCGATGAAGAAGGCAATTCGGTGAAGCCAAACGAGGAAGGATTTTTAGTTATCAAAAATCCGTGGCCCGCTATGGTTCGTACAATTTTCAATGATCCAAACAGGCTTGTTGAGCAATACTGGACAAAATATCCGGGCTATTATATGACCGGTGACTCGGCTCGTAGAGATGATGATGGCTATATATGGATAATTGGACGAGTTGACGATGTAATCAAAGTGTCCGGTTATCGTTTGGGAACTGCCGAAATCGAATCTGCCCTTGTTAGCCATCCTGCAGTTGCAGAAGCCGCTGCAATTGGTATGCCACATGAAGTGAAAGGAAATTCAATTTATGCTTATGTTATGCTAAAGCAAGGAGTTGAGAAAACAGAGAAGTTAATCGATGATTTGCGTCAACACGTTAGCCACGAAGTAGGACCAATTGCAAAACCTGAAAAAATAGAATTTATGGATTCACTGCCAAAAACTCGCTCAGGCAAAATTATGCGAAGAGTTCTGAAAGCAAAAGAATTGGGAGTTGACCCCGGCAATTTATCAACATTAGAAGAATAGAACCAAACAAAAAAGCTCCACTAAAAGAAGTGGAGCTTTTTAAATTATAATTCAAATTATGGTATTAATCTACAAAAACTTCAAGATTAACAAAATCAGAAAGGGATGCAGTTAATTTATCGCCTTTATTGATTTTTCCAACACCTTCGGGAGTTCCAGTAAAAATCACATCGCCTGCACGCAAAGAGAACACATTCGATAAATATGAAACTAATTGCTCTACGCTTCTTTCCATTTCGGAAGTATTGCCGGATTGCTTGATTTCATCATTAATTTCCAATTTCAAATCGAAATATTTTGTATCTCCAAGTGCTGATAAAGGAACAATTTTGGAAATTGGTGCAGAAGTGCGAAATCCTTTTGCAACAGCCCAAGGCTTTCCATTAGTTTTGCAATTATTTTGAATATCGCGAAGAGTTACATCAATTCCAACGGAAAATCCTGCAATATAATCGTAAGCATCTTGGGGTTCAATATTATAGCAATCTTTGCCTATTACAGTAACGAGTTCAACTTCGTGATGAACATTTTCCGAAAAATCAGGGAGAACAACTTTTTCATTATCACGAATCAATGCTTGAGCAGGTTTTATGAAAACTGTAGGATCGCTTGTTACAACGCCACCCATTTCTTTGATGTGTTTTGCATAATTCGAACCGATGCAAAACATTGTGCCAACATTAATTTTACTACCATCAAGAAATTCTAAAACATATTCTTTACTCATAAAATTCCTCTTTATTATCTTAAACCAGTATGATATTTAATTGATTCCACAATGCTGAATGGAACAGTTTCTTTGCCAAAATTAATTTCATCAAAATCTCTATTGCCATGAAAATCCGAGCCGCCTGTTTCCAAAAGCCAATACTGACTTGCAATAGAATGATAAAATTTTCTATGATTTTGATTATGACTTGGGTGATGAACTTCAATCCCATCCAAACCCGACTGTATCATTTTATATAAAGTTGGCTGATCGACAGTATTTCTTGGATGAGCAAGAATTGCAACTCCGCCTGCCTTATTAATAAGCGAAATTGCCTTTTCAACTGGAAAAACAGCTTTAGGATGATATGCAGGACAACCATCTCCAATCAATTTCTCGAATGCTTGACGCGGTGTTTCCACATAACCCTCATCAACCAATGCAGAGGCAATATGTGGTCGGGCAATAGATGCCTTTCCGGCTTTATCCAGAATTTTATCGAAATTTAACTTATAACCAAGATTGTCTAATTTTTTCTTAATTTGCTTTGCACGGTCATAACGAACATTTCTGAAATTATGCAAGTGCTCCAGCATAGTTTTATATGTTGGATCCATTGCATAACCCAAAATATGATATTCTCTTCCATCATCATAGCAACTGAATTCACAGCCACAAATAATTTCAATATCAAATTTTGATTTGTGATTTAATGCTTCAAGATAACCGTCAATTGTGTCATGGTCGGTGATTGAAATAGCCGAAAGCCCCACTGACTTTGCTTTTTCGAGCAATTGCAATGGACTCAATACTCCATCAGAGTAAAATGTATGCGTATGTAAATCAACACGTCCCGACATTATAATAACTTAATGATTCAAAAAATTTGTAATTTCAGTTTTAATTTCATCAACTTTGATAATTTTTCGCTCGCCACTTGCACGATATTTAATTTCAACGTTGCCGTCTTTTAGATTTTTAGCTCCAATGATAACTTGCATTGGAATACCAACCAAATCTGCATCATTAAATTTCACACCTGCCGACTCTTCTCTATCATCATACAATATATCGTATTTTGAATTTAATTCACTGTATAATTCATCCGCAAGTTGCTTAACTTCTGCTGATTTTGATGGATTTACAGAAATTAAATGGAAATCAAACGGACTTAACGGATATTGCCAAACAATACCTTTTTCATCATAACTTTGCTCCAAGAAGCAAGCCAAAACGCGTTCCACTCCAATTCCATAACTGCCCATAATTATTGGATGCTCTTTGCCTTCTCCATCAAGGAAATTTGCTCCTAATGCATCTGAATATTTTGTACCGAGTTTGAAAATGTGCCCCAATTCAATTGCCTTAACAACGCGCAATCCACTACCGCATTTTTCGCATGCTTCGCCTTCTTGAACTGTACGGAAATCATGATAATTATCAATTTTGCAATCTCTTGAGAAATCAATATTTTTGAAATGGAAACCATCTTTATTGGCACCACTAACCATTCCGTTTGCATCTTTCAATAATAAATCGGCAACAACAGTAATATTTTCTTTAAGATTAATTGGTCCGATAGAGCCATGATCTGCACCTGTAAACTGCACTAATTCAAAAGTTTCTGCAGGACGAAAATTATTTGTACCGAAAATTGTCTGAAGTTTTGTTTCGTTGAGTTCATCGTTGCCTCTCATAAAAATCAGCACCGGTTTATCGTCAACCATATAAACAACAGATTTTGCACATCTATCTTCAGGGATATTATATTGCTCTATCAAATCGTTGATTGTTTTTGCATTTGGAGTTGCAAATTCTTCGTAAGGCAAATCTTCTGCAATTCTACCAACCGGCAAAACACCCGAACTTGCAACTTCAACATTTGCTGCATAGCCACAATTATCGCAAACAGCACAAGTATCTTCGCCGGAATTTGATTCAACCATAAATTCTTG
>JANJUO010000261.1 GCA_024710535.1 bacterium | reverse complement strand
TCTTTCGAATCTGCCATAGTAAAATGACCACCCAAAGTTTCTGTTCTTCCAAATGTAATATTTAAATTACAAGTGCTACCTTCAAAGTATGAATTTGACAATGAGGAAGTTGATCCAGCTCCTGTAAGAACTAATCTACCTCCGTCTATAGCAAATGTACCAGTAGTACGTGATAGATTTCCATAAAGTGTTAACGTTTTATCGTTCAAATCAAATTCATTCGCAGCTTGTTCTAAAGCTAAATTACCATTAACTGTAATGTTACCACCTAGTAACAAATCTGCAGCTGTTATTGTAGATATCGTTAAATTATATAATGTAGGAGTACCATCAACAGTAAACATTTCATCTCTGAATAAAGCTGACCAATCTGGATTAGTAACAGCAACAACTTTGAACGTACCTGTTCCTCCATTGATTGCACTCAAATTATTATAAGTTATTGTTCCATCACCAATAGTTAATGTTTTACTACCAAGATTTAAATATCCAGATTCTAACTTAATAGTACTTCTTGGAGTTGCTTCATCACGCAAAGTAACATCAAGTTCTAATAATACTTCTTTATCAGTTGTTGAGCCACTTGTTTTATTGATTTCAACTCTATCTAATGTAATTGGAGTTGTTTGAGTTGATGTACCGGTAATCTTTTGTTGTGATGTACCATTAAATTTCACTAAACCAGTTGCACCTGTTGCTGCTGCAGTTGTAAAAATACCACTTGTTCCATCAATAACTATATTACCAAGAATATTTATATAATCGTCTGCTGCAACAGTTGTTGTTATATTGTCAGTTTTAACATTATAAAATGTTGTTGCATTTGGTAATATTGAAGAAATTGTAGCAGCATTTGTCTTGAATGTTACAGTTCCTGCTGTTGCATTAAATAAACCACCAAGACCTGCATTATTATTTACAAAACCTGAAGCACCACCAATTATGCTGAAATCAGTTGCAGTTGTTACATCATTATTTACAGCAGTCGCTATAGCAAGATTGAAAAATTCTAAAGTACCATTGCTTGATTTTGTAATGGTTTTAGGATAACCTGCACCAGGGTTAGAAGTAGAACTGAATGTAATAGTACCAGCAGTTGCATCAAAATTACCTGTACCTTCAACTGTCAAACCGGCACCACTTGGATATGTGCTATTGTTTGCTATTACAAAATCATTTGCAGTAGTAATTGATGAACCTGAAGGTATATTAATTCCAAAAAATGTAGCATTATTGGCAGTTCCAACTGTTATTGTTTTTTCAATCATATTTCTAAAAGTAATTGTTCCATTTGTTGCTGTAAATGTACCTAATGCAGTAACAGTCATATTGCCTGTTACAGTCCAACTATCTGAAGTTGATACTGTTTCACTTGCAGCAACAGTTAAATTATAAAATTCCAATGTATGATTGGATGCATTTTTTATATAACTTGGGTTTGGTCCAGCATTTGGAAATGTTATAGTTCCATTATCAGCTTTCAAATAAGCATTCGCTTTTACGTCCAAATCGCCACTAACATAGAAATCTGAACTTGTAATTACTGCAGAACCAGCTTCTACAGTTAAATGATAGAAATTCATATCTGCAGCTGTTGCAGTATTTATAATTTCTTTTTCATTTGCTCCGACAAACTTAAAGTTACCACTTGCAGGTATGAAATCACCGCCTGTAGTAGATAACAATAAATCACCTTGTATTTCAATATCACCAGTTGAAGTAATGTTTCCAGCGGCATTAATAATATCAAGATTCCATAATCTTAAAATTCCACCTGGGAATACTGTAAATCCTGTAGTTGCAACACTTGGTTTCAATTCAATTGTACCTGCACTTGCAATAAATCTATCAAGAGGACCACCAATATTAATATTTTCAGTTACAGTCATATAAGATGATGTGGCAACGTTTGCACCATTAACAAGTTCAAGATTCACTAATGTTAAAGCTGCAATTGATGCAACATTAATATATTGGTTCGTATGATAACCACCCCAAATTTGTAAAGTTCCATCAGTTGATGATGAAGGTGCATAAACTGAAGTTCCTTCAATACCCAATCCTGCAGTTAATCTAGTAATATAATCGCCTGTATAAGTTACTGCTGCATTATTTACAGTTAAATTATGGGCACTAAAACCATTTCCGCCTAATGTTGGTGAATAGTCTTGTGATGGTGTTATGTTTGATGAAACTGGAGTAACACCATCGCCAATCTGCAAATTCAAACGCCCATAAGCATTAACACCATCAATATTTCCACCAATATAATTTATGCTTATGTTACCATTTACAACCAAATTAACAGTGTCTCCTGAGGATAATCCAGTATAAGGTTTTAACTCTGAAGATGCACTTGCAAGAGTTAAACTTTTTGTATAATAAGTGTTACCATTTCCTTTTAAATAAACAGTATATGCTCCAATTGTAACATCATCTTCAATTGTTGGAGCACCAACTGGATTCCAATTAGCATCAGTTAACCAATTGCCATCACCGCTTGCGTTATTAAACACTCTAACAACACCTCTTGAGCCAGATTGTGATGCAATTGCATAAAACATATCTGCTATTATACTTGCAGAAAATACTGTACCTTTTACTTTACCAAAAGCACTTCCAGGTGTATTTGTAGTTGTTGATGAAGAATCTAAATTTATTGTATTTAAAAATTTATCAACATTATCAACATAATAAATCTTAAGACTACCGGCTGAATTTGTACCCAATTCAGTATTATCATACTTAAATTCCAAAGTAGTCAAAGGACCAACACCAGCACCTATTAGACCATAATATCTTGCTACTGATAAGTTTACTCCAGCAATAGTTTTAATCTTTGGATACCTTCTAACTTCAAATCCACCATCATCGCCAGCTATATCAACTAAACCGATTCCGCTTGCAATATTCTGTGCTCGGGAACTACCAGTTGCAGTTGTAATATATGCTCCATCGCCACCATTGTTAATAATAGTTGCTCCACCAGTGACATTTTCAGAAATAGATGCAGCTGCATCACCCAAAGTGATATTAAAACCATTAATATCTAAATCGCCATCCGTTAAAGTAAGTGCAGCGCCAGTTACCCCTGTACCAATTGTAGTTGCAACATTGATTTTTGCACCACTTGCTCTATTGATAACTAACGCTCTTAAAGCTGTTACACCAGCCGGTATACTCAATTGTGCTGAGTTTCCTAAAATATATAGGTTGATGTTGGCTGGAGTTGTCCAAGTTGCAGCAGTTCCAGTCATAGCTCCATACAAATATAGATTTGTTTGTGATGTTGCAGTAAAAATACCAGCATTAGAAAAAGTACCATATACTGTATAGTTTTTATTAGCTTCTGTTATAAAGGTACAACCTGAGCCAATTTCAAAATTTCCATTAATGGTTAAATCAAATGAATTAGCAGCTGCTAATAAACTTAAAGAACCAGAATTTATCAATTTAAGATTGCCAATATTGTTTGCAGATGCAGGATATTCTGAAACTGAATTATAAAACGTAAAATTTGTTGTATTATTAGTTACAATACTTCCTGTAGAAAAATCTACTGTATTTCTAAAAATTGCAGTAGAATTAATTAAATTAAGTGTACCAGCACTTGGAGAATATGCACTATTTAATTCTATTGTATTAGCGCCTACAGTGATTGTGCTTATGGTAGCATTTGCTCCCAAAACTAATGCACCAGCTAATGTTAGATTATTATTTAGAGTAATGTTCCTAGCATCTGTACCTGCAGTAGGATTTAGTGTTAAATTATTCAATGTAGTAACAGAAGGAGGTAAAGAAATATCTCCGGCTGCAGTAACGCCATTGACGACTAAATTTGTTGTTGATGATGTATTTAAATTGCCAGTGTAAGTAAATCCACCAACAATAGTAAGAGCTCCGCCTTGGGCATCAATAGTACCTGCTCCTGACAACCCACCTGTAAAAGTAACAATTGCAACTTGATTTCGAATTATTTTTCCTGATGAACCCACTACAATATTATCTGTTCCAGCGTTTCCCAACCCGTAAGTTACATTATTCGCTAATGAAAGAGTTCCTGAAGTTACATTTAAATTATCTGCCAAAGTAGCACCAACTGAATTCCAATAAAATGTTACGCCAGATCTATTCATGGTTAAATCTTTGATATTATCAACATCAGGTATTGTACCAGTTATAGCTCCATTACCACCTATTGTTATTGCAGATGTATTTGTAATAGTCCAAGTTGCACCTGTTCCAAATATAATTGGACCATTAAAAATTAAATTACCATCGGTTGCATTTAGAAGTGAAGTATAATTTCCTGCACTATTATTAGTCCAATCTGTATTACCATTAACAGTTAATGTATGAGTGCTTGTTATTAATGAAGCTCCATTATGACCAAATGCTAAAACACCTGCTAAAGTTAGATTTGCTCGTAAAGTTAAATCTGCATTGGCATTATTTAAAGTAAGATTATTTAAATGTCTATCATTTGCAGGAAAGTTTGTTATTGCACCACTTGGCGTTAATGTTAAGTTTGTACTACTATTTGTATTTAAAATTAACAAATTTGCAAAATCAAGAGCACCACCGTTATAGGTCAAACTTGTTCCCAATGCATTTATAGTACCACCGGTTGCAAAAACTGGTATATCTGAAATTGTAGAAGTCGAACTATTTAATGTTAAAATACCACTTGCACCAAAAGTTATAACATCATTAAAATTATTAGTAACATATCCACCTACAGAGTTCAAAGTACCATTAAGAGTTATAGCATCAAAAGTTCTAGTTGTACTATAATTAGAATTAGCATCTAAAGTTGCACCCGCTGAGATTGTTGTAAGTCCAACTACAGTTAGAGCCGAATCTCCAACAACATAAGTACCTAATAAAACATCTAAAGTTGATGTACCAGCAATTGTTAAATCAGCTGCACCTTGATATACTTTTCCCCCACCAGATTTATTGACTCTAACTGTATGAACTCTTGAAACAGGAGGTAGGGTTACATTAACTGTTCCGAGACACTCGAAAATTGTACCAGCCTGAGCCAAACCATTCGTTACCACAAAACCGCCACCTGAATTTGAATATGTGCCATACAATTTAATAGTAACTTTATCATTAACATTACCAGCAGAGGATAAATTCAATGTTCCAGAAGATCTAATTTCAATATTTCCAGGTATAATTATCTCTACAGCTCCTGTACATGTTTCGGTAGTAAATGCCGGAATTGAAGTCGAATTTATTATAAGACTACCACCATGTGACAAAGTTAGTTTAGTTGCATCACCAACAATCTCTAGTCTTCCATCATCTTCAACAGTAATATTCCTTGCTGTGGCTTCAAAACCATCTGGAATAATAACTTTTACTCCTCTGGGAATCACAATTAATGCATTTGTATCTGGAATACCATTTGGAGTCCAAATATTTGGATTGTTCCAATCACCTGTTCTTGCAATGCAATTACCAGTTGCAATAGGCAAGGTTGCAATTGCATAATAATGAGTTCCTGTACCAGCAAAACCACCACTACTTGTAACACAATTACCCCCTTCATTATTAACTAATGCCGCTCTTAAGTCATTTACAAAAGCAATATCCGTAGCTTCATAAGTTGTTAAATCATTTGGATCATTCTCATTGATTTCAGCAGCTTTAAAATTGAATTTAGCTTCAACAAAAGTACCGCTTGCAACTGTAATTCGATATATTCTTCCTACACTATTCGCAACGCCTGGAATTGGCTCAATTGCTTTAGGATAACGTCTCACAACTAAATTCCCAAGAGTCAAGCCAGTTATATCTGTTAAACCAATCCCACTTGCCTCAATATCGGAATCTACTGTCCCAGCTGTTGCTGTTGAAATATAACCAGTACTTGATGTATGAGTACCATTATTTGTAACCTTACCAGTATTCCCTTCTGAAATCACATCATTTGCATTTGCTAATGTTACATAATAACCATTTAATTCCAAATTACCAGTGGATGTAATATTCAAATCAGTTGCGGCAACCGAACCTAAGGCTAAGTTATTACTAATTGAAACGGTACCGCTACTGCTAATTATCAAACTTCCTAATGTTACTATTGCTGATGGCAATGTTAGATTTGAACTATAGTTGTATGTTAGATTAGTTAAGGCATTAGTGGTTATATTCGTACCAGGATTCAACTGACTATTAAATGCAATAGTTGTTCCTGTTAAATTGAATGTAGTTCCAGCAGTATTCGTAACAACACTATTGCAAATAACTGATGTTATTCCAGATAAATTTAATGTTCCACTATTTGTTAAAGTTGAATTGAATGTAACAGAGGAAGCAGGTCCTGATAAATTAAGCGTTCCTTCATTTGAAACTGTTGAATTAAAAGTTTTATTACCTCCAGCACCAGATGTGATTGATGCACCAATTGAAATACTTGTTACAGTTCCAACTGATAAATTATAAATATCTGTTAAAAATGTCCCCCCCATAATATTAACAAAAGTTGCAGTTGTCAACTGACCGGAAAGAGTAAGAGTTCCTCCAATCACAGTAAGGGAGCTTAAATTATTTGCTCCACTATTCAATGTAGTTGCTCCAGCTGCAAATCTTAAATGTGTGCTTGAATTGGTTAAAAATCTTGCATTATCAAATGTTGAAGTATTATTAAAACGAACAATGCCATTATTTGCGTTTAATGTAAATGAAGCATTATCTGTATATGAAGGAAGAGTTAGGGTATTTCCTGATCCAACAACCAAAGTACCACTTGAATTTGTAAATGTGGTTAATGTTAGATCCCCATTTAAAGTAAATGTATTAGTTTTATTTATTGTCAATGTTGGGATACTTGAAATTTGAGAGGGCAAAGAAACAGCATTTGCACCAGTAAAAGTTAAATTTGAGCCGGTTGTTGTATATGTACCAGCACCTGACAATGTATTGGCAAATGTGATTGTGGAATTTGTCATATTAAGTGAACTAATGTTTGAAACAGCTCCACCAAAACTTGATATATATGCTCCGGTTATAAAAGTACCGTTTGATATGGTAACATTTCCTGTTGTTGTAAGTCCTGCATATAAAGTTTTGTTTCCACTACCATTAATTGTTAAGGAAGCAAGATGAGTTATTTGTGCTGGAATATCAACAGATCCATTTCTTGTTAATGTCAAATTTGCTGTTGTACTTGTATATGTGCCGGCCCCAGTAACTGTACCAGCCATTGTGATACTTGAGCTGGACATATCGATTGTTCCGGTATTAGTAAAGTTCCCACCAAACGAGGAAACAAAAGCTCCGGTAGTTAATTTCCCTGCAGTTATAGTAACAATTCCTGATGTTGTTAAGCCAGCACCAAGTGTTATATCGTTGTTTGTATGGTTTATTGTTAAAGTAGCTAAATTTGTAATTGCAGCAGGTAATGTTAGTGCAGGTCCAATATCTCCACCAAAATTCAAGTTTGTAGATGAATTGAGAGTTAGTGCACCAATTGAGGTAATGGTTGAATTGAAATTAAGAGTAGCTGCTCCATTTGTTGTTATTGTTCCACTACTACTAAATTGACCAAAAGTAATTGTACCAGTTGACACAGTTAAATTTGCTCCGCCAGAAATCATACATAAGCCCGTAACTGACATAGTACCTGATCCTAAAGCAACAGTACCTGAAAAAATTTGTATATTGTTTGAGAATGTATTGCTCGATCCAAGAGTAGAAGTACCAGTTGTATTATCTAAAGAATGAAAACTCCCTGTTGAACCTGCTATATTAAAAGTACCAAAATTAGAAACTGGAAAGGTAAATATTTTGTTATTACTTGATCCTGTTAATGATGCACCTACAGAAATACTTGTTGTACCTCCAACACTAAAAGCACCAGCTCCAGTATTTAAGGTTCCACCAGATATTGTTGCAAAAGCTGATATTGCAAGACTTGTTCCAACAGTAGTAGTTCCGGCACTATTAGTGAATGTGTTGTTCATGGCAGTGGTTGTTCCAGTCAATGTAAGTGTTCCTGCATTTGAAACAGGTCCGACAAATGTTTTTGAGCCACCAGAAGCAGTAAATGAGCCTGCAGTTATGCTGGTAATACCATTATTTTGGAATGTACCACCACCAGTTGCAAAAGTACCACCATTGATAGTTAAATCATTACAAGTAAAATTACTGCCTATGGTAAACGTACCTGAATTATTTATAATTGGAGAAGTAAATGAGGCAGTTGTTGGGCCACTAAAATCAATTGTACCAGCATTTGTTATACCTGAAAGAAAAGTTATAGATGGTGCATTAGCAAAATTAATTGAGCCGGAATTTGCTGAAATTGAAATTGCAGAAATTGTTGAGCCAACAGCTGTGATTGTTCCTGTATTCGATATTTGCCCCAAACTTACTGTTTTACCACTAAATAAAGCAACTGCTGAAGAAGTTATACTAAAATTATTTCCAATACTTAAAGGTGTTGCAGCTGTACTTGACGTAATATTCAAAGCGGGGTTTGCTGTTCCGGAAAGAGTTAATTGAGATGTAATTGTAAGAGCATAATCACCTGAGGCAAAAACCAAGGAACTACCTCCTTGAATTTCAAGATTAGCAAGTGAAATTGTTGTATTAAAACTAACTGTAAAACCATCAGGTATTCTAACATTAGTTCCAACTCCAGGAACAAAATTATCGTCCCAATTTTCTACAGTTGTCCATGAGTTGTTACCTCCACCTCCATCCCAAACACCTGCAGACCAAACATTTCCAGAACAAAAAAACAAAAAAACAAATATCGTTGCTATATAAAATCGGTTTATCATATAAAAGTTTTTCATTTTATCCTCATCAGTTTTGTTATTTCTAGAGCAATTCCAAACTAAGCTTCTCATATAGTACTTAGTAAATTTAAGTTTATATTCAGAATTCAGAAATTTATTTATTTCGACATAATAAATATAAATTAAATATTCTAAACCAATATTATTATCGTCATAATTCATTCAAACTTTAAAAAATCAATTTGCATAATGATAATAATATCATCAAATTGGTTATTAAATTTGACCAATTACAAGCAAATATCATTCAATTACTTAATAAACTTATGCAAATTATCAAAATACAATCATAATGCCAAAAATAGCAAAACATTTTTCTTGATTGTTGCTAAGAATTAGTTGGTTTGTAAACTACTCCCGATTATTCAGGCATCCCAACACTCGTACCTTTCCTCCGTCCCTTGCCACTTGATTTTGAAGAGTGTTTCCCCAGACATCCGATGTTTTGCAAATAAAGTGATGATTCTGATTTTGGAGTTGTGGCTATTACGAAACAAACATCGGATGGCTTTCTCATAGCGTCCCTTGTCCCTTTGCTTGCTCATTTCGATATGAAGCTTACGCATCACTCAATGAGCGGTTTCGCACCGTTCGTTGAGTAGCGAAGCGTATCGAAACGAACATATGCGTATCGAAGGCAACATTCTGCTCATTTCGATACAAAGCTAAAGCTTCTACTCAATGAGCGATTCCTACCGTTCGTTGAGTAGCGTAGCGTATCGAAACGAACATCTTCTTGCTCATTTCGATACGAAGCTTACGCTTCTACTCAATGAGCGAGTTCGAACCGTTCGTTGAGTAGCGCAGCGTATCGAAACGAACTAAGTACGTATCGAAGGCAACAATTTCAATTAGCGGAGTTAATCCAAACTTTTTTTGCTAATTTTGGCAATTCTTGTTCATTCCCATTATATTAAGTCTAATAATATTATACACAATAAGAAAATTTTTGTATATTTGTAATTTAAAAATTACAGGATACAAAAATGTCAAGAAAAAAATTAACTGTCAGCAAAATGTCAGCAGAAGAAATTAAACAACTTCTGAGA
>JANJUO010000204.1 GCA_024710535.1 bacterium | reverse complement strand
TTTCTATTTATGGCGAGGGTGGTTTTGATTACATAGGGGATAGCAGTAAAGATATTTATGTTTGGAAATCTGCAAGAAATGCAATAGTTGTTAATCCAACGAAGGAAATAAAATCATCCATAGACAATATCTCCGAAACATTTGAATACAATTATAACATACCAAAATTAATTGTTAAAGAAATACGCGTTTATCAATGGATCAAGAATTTTCTGATTTTTTTCCCAATTTTACTTGCTCATAGATTAATTTTCGATGATTTTTTGAAATTGATTTATGCATTTTTTGCATTTAGTTTTATTGCTTCTGCAGTTTATGTGCTTAATGATTTAATGGATTTGGAGAGCGATAGGGCGCATCCAAGAAAGAAAAACAGACCTTTTGCGAGCGGAAACTTGCCAATTATTTTTGCATTCTTTCTGATTCCGGAACTACTGTTTGGAAGTATTGTATTGTCTTTATTAACTTTGCCAATTGAATTTTTCATTGTTTTGATTGTATATTTTTTCATTACAACAGCATATTCATTCATTCTCAAAAAGCAATATGTTATGGATATTATCACTCTTGCCGTATTATATACAATCAGATTGGTTGCTGGAGCGGTTACTGTTGATATTCCAATCTCGCCTTGGTTTATGTCTTTTTCTGTATTTATATTTTTCAGTTTGGCAGTTCTTAAAAGATACACCGAACTCCTTACTTTAAAAGAATTAAACAAAAAGCAGACATCCGGAAGAGATTATTTTGTAGATGATATCCAATTATTGAGCGGGCTGGGCACCTCAAGTGGATTGCTTTCCGTTTTGATATTCGCTTTATATTTAAATAGTCCTGAAGTAACCGAACTATATTCGAATCCAATTATGCTATATTTGATTATTCCATTTTTGATGTATTGGATAACAAGAATATGGTTCAAAGCACATCGCGGACAGATGCACGACGACCCCATTGTCTTCACTGGAAAGGATGTTTCGAGCTATGTAGTCTTCTTTATTATTGCTGTAATTATTGTTGGAGCTTCTTTATGATTAGTCCGTATCAATCTTTTGGGCGTTATCCATTTGCACACAATCAGGAAATAGAAAAACTGTTTTGGCTTTCGGAATTACCTGATTTGAGTTCATTCGAGAAGAAAATTCTTCCATTTGGATTGGGTAAAAGTTACGGTGATAGCTGTTTAAATGAAAATGGAGTTCTTCTTGACACCGCAAATCTTAATCGATTTATATCTTTTGATAAAGAAAATGGGATTGTACGCGCCGAATGTGGCGTTACATTAAGTCAAGTATTAGATTTGATCACTCCACATGGATTTTTTCTTGCCGCAACTCCAGGCACCAAGAATATTACTATAGGCGGAGCCATTGGAAATGATGTTCACGGCAAGAATCATCACAAGGGAGGCACTTTTGGATGCCACGTAACCAAATTTGAATTACTTCGATCTGATGGCAATAGAATTGTATGTTCTCCAGAGGAGAATGCCGAGCTTTTTTCTGCAACTATAGGTGGTTTGGGATTAACCGGATTGATTACTTGGGCAGAATTCAAGGTTCAAAGAGTATCTTCCGAGTTTATTAAGATGGAGAGCATCAAATTTTATTCGTTGGAAGAGTTTTTTGAAATAAATGAATACTCCAATAGGCATTTCGATTATACTGTTTCTTGGATTGATACCACTGCAAGCGGATCAAACTTGGGTAGAGGATTGTTTTCACGTGGTAATTTTGCTAATGCAAGCGAAATTACACAAATTGAACAGAAAAAAAATGGCGCCATACCATTTATTTTCGATTATCCATTCATTAATCCTATATCCGTACAAGCATTCAACGCATTATACTTCAATAAACAAAACAATGTAAAAGAAGAAATGATAGTTCACTACAATCCATTCTTCTATCCACTTGATGCTGTTAATAATTGGCAACTTGCGTACGGAAAATCAGGCTTTCTGCAATATCAATTCGTTATTCCATTCCAAAATGTATATAATAATCTCAAAAATATACTTGAAATTCTCGTAAATTCAGGCTTATCTTCTTTCTTGACAGTGCTTAAACAATTCGGCGAAGTCAAATCACCCGGAATTATGTCCTTTCCAAGACCGGGCATAACTCTTGCAATTGATTTTGCAATGAATGGCAGGGGAGTGCTCGATGTTCTGGAACTTACCGATGCAATTGTTAGAAATGCAGGAGGCGTTATTTATCCGGGTAAAGACGCTCGAATGTCTGCCGAAAACTTTAAAATTTTCTATCCACAATTTAAAGAATTTTCGGAATTCATCGATCCTAAATTTTCATCGTCATTTTGGAGAAGGGTAACTGTTTAAATTATGAAAAAAGTATTTAAATTCTGCATTGATGAGAATATTCCTTTAGCCAAAGAAGCGGTTGAGCATTTGGGAAGCGTTAGAATTATAAAGGGCAGAGATGTTACAAACAAATTATTGCTGGAAGAGAATTTCAACGTGCTTTTTATTCGCTCGCAAACCAAAGTTGATCAAATTCTTTGCGATGATACAAATGTTGAATTTATTGCGACTGCAACCGCAGGTTTCGATCACTTCGATGTAGATTATCTAAAAGCAAAAGCCATTCCTTTTTTTGCATCGCCAGGCTGTAATGCTAATTCTGTAGCCGAATATGTGATTTACGGAATTCTTAAATGGGCGATTGCACATAATAAAAATATCTCCGAACTTGTTTTGGGCATTGTTGGATTTGGTAATATCGGAAAATTAGTTGCCAAATACGGAAAATTTCTCGGTATGAAGATCTTGGTAAATGATCCACCATTATTTGCAAGCAATTTTAATTTCCCCGAAGAATTTCATTATCTCGAAATAGATGATCTAATTGCAAATGCTGATGTTATTACTAATCACGTACCTCTTGAGAAGAATTTTTCTAATTTTCCAACATTAAATTTATTCAATCAAAATAATTTAGAATTGATTAAAAATAATTCCCTATTCATTCACGCTTCTCGTGGATCTGTTGTCGATGAGCTTGCACTTATTCAAATTAGCAAACAAAAGAATATTTCTCTGATTGTAGATGTTTGGAAAAGCGAGCCACACTTTGATATCAATCTTGCACAACTTGCAATGATCTCCACTCCTCACGTTGCAGGGCATTCCTATAATGGCAAACTAAACGGAACCATTCAAGTATTGAATAATTTCGAGCAACATTTCGGTGTAGAAACGGATAAATCGCTCATACTCAAAGAATTAGAATACTACAAGCCCTTGGATAGGTTTTACTATTCTGATACTTCGAAATTACTCGATTTAATTGCAAGTAACCGTCTTATTGATTTAGATGATGCACTTCTCAAATCTCTCGCAGTTCTTAATTCACAAGATAGAAGCGTTAATTTCGATTTGCAACGAAAAAACTATCCCCTCAGAAAAGAAGTTCTATAATAATTAGGCATAAAATTTGTTATTGTAAATGTTATGAAAAGATTTTTATACATATTATTACTAATTGCTGGTTTTGAATTATACTCTCAAAACGAAGCATTCAATTGGGTATTTGGTAATTATACCGGCGTAACTTTCGATACTCCAAATGGAGAGCCGAAATCCTTAGATGAAATCAAATTTTATTCGTTTGAAGGATGTGCGTCTATCTCCGATTCGCTTGGCAGATTGCTTTTCTATACGAACGGCTCAAATA
Organism: bacterium; assembly: GCA_024710535.1. Taxonomy (GTDB): domain Bacteria; phylum Bacteroidota; class Ignavibacteria; order Kapaibacteriales; family UBA2268; genus JANJUO01. The sequence continues at coordinate 8,654 of JANJUO010000204.1, read as the reverse complement.
TATATGATAATAAAGGAAGAATAGTCAATGCTAATAATAAAATGCTTGGCGATTTCCACTCCACTCAGTCCGCAATTATAATCAAACAACCCGAGCAAGAAAATATATATTTTATTTTTACAACCGATGCCGGTCTTTATGCAGATTCCATTAATAACGGACTAAATCTAAGCATTGTTCGCTCCGATGCAGTTTCTACCGAACTAATTGAAATCAATAGAAATATAGCATCTAATACCGCAGAAAAACTTGCCGCTTGCTATCATTCAAACGGAAGAGATGTTTGGATTGTTGCTCGCGAGGCAAACTCAAATTCTTTCATTGCTAATTTGCTTACCAAAGATGGAATTACAAAATCTGTTGTTTCAAAAGCAGGTGCAGTGCAAAAAGGCGACAGCAATCTTGTTATTGGATATATGAAAATTGCCCCAAGAGGAGATAAAATCGCCGTCAATTGCGTTACCAACAATTATTCTGAAATTTTCAAATTTGATAACGAAAATGGAGTTGTTAGCAATCCAATCACAATCAATCTTGCGAATCGCGTAGCTAATTATGGCTTGGAATTCTCTCCGGCAGGCAAATTTTTATATATTTGCGATGCTAACGAAGGCGTAATTTCTCAATTCGATGTCAGCGAACATAATCAATCCAAAATTCAAAATTCAGAAAGAATTATTGCAAAAGAAAAAGAAGACTTGGGAGCATTGCAATTAGCCCCCAACGGTAAGATTTACATTGCTAATCTCAACTCTGCATACCTTAGCGAAATACAATTTCCCGATAAACAAGGCGATGAATGTAATTATATTCCAAAATCTGTGCTTCTAAATGGCTTTCCAGAGAAGTTTGCCTCGTACGGACTGCCCAATTTCAATTCCGGACTATTTGATTTCAATCTCGAAATCGAAGATAATGAATTTTGCGTTGGTCAAACTATATCCTTAGGTTTACGAAAATTTCCCGCATTCAAAAATACTAAATATTTATGGACCGGACCCAAAAATTTCAAGTCTCAAAGCAGAGATTTAAACCTTAAAAATGCACAAGCAGACAATCAAGGCTGGTATTACTTGCTTGCAGAATACTATAATTTCTCCGTTTACGATAGCGTATATATTAAAATAATTGATGTACCTGATGTCAAAATAATCAAAAGTGGAGATTTCTCTTCCGATGGATTTATTTTCCTAAAAGCGAGCAATGTTAATAATGTTGCAGAATTAAAATGGTCAACCGGAGAAAATGCTTTAGAAATCAAAGTTGGTAATGCCGGAAAATACTTCCTTTACGCTTTCAACGAACTTGGTTGCTTTTCGGTTGATTCCATTGAAATATCAGCCATAAAAGAATCAATCAGGTTCATAAAGTATGATTCTTTGCTCTTCGATGATATTTGTTTCGGCGGAAGCCTTATTAGAGACATCAGAATCGAAAATTTTGGCTCCCAAACAATTCTAATAAACGATATATCTTTCAACGATGCAAATTCCGAGTTTCAAGTATTGAATAAAAACCAAGTTATCGGAGCTATAAATGTTGGATCGCAAAAATTAATCAGAATAAGATTCTATTCAGGCATTCCGGGCAATTTCAAAAAGAATCTACGTATAAATACCGGCTTTGGCAATGAAATATATGTTTTTGAGTCTGAAATTGCCGGCAAAGCATATTCAAAATTAAAAATATGGATACCATTCATACAAGAAAATGCCGGAAAAAAAGTTGATGTTCCTATATTTGCTAAACTTGATTGTTACGAAGGAGTCGATCTAATTGCTGATCTAAACTTTGATATCAAATTCCACAAAGATGTTTTCTTTCCCGAAAAGGCGGTCGGTACATTTTCCAAATCTCTAATTCAAGATTCTTTTAATGTAAATATAAATTTAAGAAATGTAAAATTATCCGAAAAAATGGCACAAATCTCTGCAATTAACGGCTGGGTGCTAACAGGAAATTTTGAGCCGGATTCGCTTGTTCTAAGCAATGTTGGAATTAATCATACTAACGTTGAAATTATTCAAGAGAACGGTTCGCTTGAAGTTACAGGCTGTGCAGATGATCTTCGTCCAGTGAAACTTATGGAAGAAACCGCTGTGATGATTAATCCAAATCCTGCAACTGATGCAATCAATCTTAGAATATTTACAAAAGAAAAAGGACAATTCAGATTAAAAATATTATCGCTTGAAGGCACAGTTGTAGATGAAATTTATTTCGTTTCCAATAATGATTTATACGATGAAATTATTCAACGAATCCCAACAGCAAATATTAGTAGCGGAATATATTCTGCAATTCTCGATTCACCTTCGAAAACAATAGTCAAACAAATTATTATTATGAAGTAAATTCTTAATTCAACAAATTCAGACATTTTTCATAAAATATTTCTTATTCGCTAATCAAAATTAGATATTAAAATTACAAAAAAAAATTTTGTATCATAAAATTCGTCAATTATTTTTTAAAAATTATTCGTTGATATAATTATGTCACTTTCGTCATTAAGCATAAACAGACCCGTACTTGCCTCCGTACTCTCCATTGTAATAATTTTATTCGGTCTAATTGGATATACATTTCTTGGAGTGAGAGAATATCCTAATGTTGATCCACCAATAATTAATGTATCCACAAGTTACGTGGGCGCCAATGCAGATGTAGTTGAATCACAAATAACCGAACCTTTGGAAGAGTCGATCAATGGCATTCCGGGCATAAAAACAATGACTTCAGTAAGCCGTGACGGCAGATCAACAATAACCGTAGAGTTTAATCTTGAAATCGACATTGATAATGCCGCAAATGATGTTCGCGATAGAGTATCCCGAGCAATGCGAATGCTTCCTCAAGATTGCGATCCGCCAATTGTAGCCAAAGCTGATGCAAATGCAGATCCCATTGTATTCCTCAACATCAAAAGCAACACAAAAAGCCTTCTTGAAATATCAGACATAGCCAATACTGTCTTCAAAGAAAGACTTCAAACTATCAACGGAGTCAGCGAAGTACGAATCTGGGGCGAGAAAAGATACTCCATGCGTCTTTGGATGGATCCCTTAAAACTTGCGGCATACAATGTAACCGCTCTCGATATACGTAACGCTCTTATTCGTGAAAATATAGAACTTCCATCCGGAAGAATAGAAGGATACAACACAGAATTAACTGTCAGAACATTGGGCAGACTTACCGAACCTGAAGAATTCGATGCTCTAATTATAAAAGAAGTTGATAATAATCTAATCAGATTCAGAGATGTTGGCTATGCAGAATTGTATCCCGAAAATGAACGCACTTTATTGAAAAGGGACGGCATTCCAATGGTCGGTGTAGCTGTGATTCCTCAACAAGGAGCTAATTATATTGAAATCGCAGATGAATTTTATAAAAGAGTAGAATTAATCAAAAAAGATTTACCAAAAGAAATCGAAACGGCATTAGGTTTTGATACAACAGGATTTATTAGACAATCAATTTCCGAAGTTGAAGAAACAATTTACATTGCATTTGGCTTAGTTTTATTAGTGATATTTTTCTTCTTACGTGATTGGCGTTCCACAATAATACCTGTTCTTGCAATTCCTATCTCTCTAATTGGAACATTTTTCATTATGTATCTATTCGGATTCTCGATAAATGTACTTACACTCTTGGGAATAGTGCTCGCAATCGGTCTTGTGGTAGATGACGCTATTGTTGTATTAGAAAACATCTACAAAAAGATAGAATTAGGTATGAGCCCAATAGAAGCAGGTTTGAAAGGTTCAAAAGAAATATTTTTTGCTGTGATTGCAACTACTGTAGCATTGGCATCTGTATTTCTACCAATAATGTTTCTTCAAGGGATAACAGGCAGACTTTTTAGAGAATTCGGAATAGTAATTGCCGGTGCAGTTGTAATCTCATCATTCGTAGCATTAACACTTACACCTATGTTATCAAGCAAAATATTAAAAAAGCACGACAAGCATAACAGATTCTACAACTTCACCGAACCATTTTTTGAATTACTAAACAAATTCTACAGCGATTCATTGAATTGGTTCATGAATCATCGTTGGGTTTCCATCATTATAGTTGTATTAAGCGGCTTTGTGATATATTTTTCCGGCAAACAATTACCATCCGAACTCGCTCCTGTTGAAGATCGCTCTGCGATAAGATTAATTTCAACTGCTCCAGAAGGAAGTTCTTATGATTATATGGGAAGATACGTCGAAAAATTAAGAGCAGATGTTCAGGCGGCAGTACCCGAAGCAAGAGCTGTTGTATCCGTTACCTCTCCGGGATTCGGCTCAGCAAGTTCAGTGAACTCCGGATTTATTCGATTATTACTCAAAGAGCCGGGCGAAAGAAAAGCATCGCAAGCAGATATAGCCAAACGACTTACCGGCATAACTATGAAGCATAATGATGCAAGAACATTCGTTATAGAAGAGCAATCTATTGGCGGAGGAAGAGCAGGATTGCCTGTTCAATACGTATTACAAGGTCAAAGTTTGGACAAACTCAAAAAAATAATACCAAAATTCCTTGCAGAAGTTCGTGCAAATCCGATGTTTGCAGTTGCTGATGTGAATCTTAAATTTTCAAAGCCGGAAATTGTGGTTGAAATCAATCGAAACAAAGCAAGCAATTTGGGAGTATCAACTCTCGACATTGCACAAACATTGCAATTCGCTTTTGCAGAACAAAGATTTGATTTTTTCATAAAAGAAGGCAAACAATATCAAGTTATAGGTCAGATGCAAAGAGAAGACCGCTCTCAACCATTAGACCTACAAAAATTATATGTAAGATCAAACAAGGGAGAATTAATCCAACTCGATAATCTTGTAGATATGAGAGAGGCAAGCACTCCACCACAACTATTTAGATTCAACAGATTTGCTTCAGCTACAATTTCAGCCAGTTTGATACCGGGCAAAACCATTGGAGAAGGTATAGATGCTATGAACAAAATAGCCGACAAGGTTCTTGATGATACTTTCTATACTGCATTAGATGGTCCTTCCAAAGATTTTGTAGAAAGTTCTTCGACATTGATGTTTACACTTATGCTTGCATTAGTTTTAATATATTTAGTATTAGCGGCACAATTCGAAAGTTTCAGAGATCCATTTATAATTATGTTTACAGTTCCACTTGCATTAAGCGGCTCACTTTTATCATTATGGTATTTCGATCAAACAATCAATATATTTAGTCAAATAGGGCAAATAATGCTAATAGGTTTGGTTACCAAAAATGGCATTTTGATTGTAGAATTTGCAAATCAAAGAAAATCTGATGGATTATCTGCAATAGAAGCCGTAAAATCTGCCGCAGTGCTAAGATTGAGACCAATATTAATGACAAGTACAACCACAATTCTTGGTACTTTACCAATTGCATTAGCACTTGGAGCAGGATCTGCAAGCAGACAATCAATGGGTATAGCAGTAGTTGCCGGACTTATTTTATCGACAGTTTTAACTCTTTATGTAATTCCTGCAATTTATTCATATATAACAGAAAAAACAAATGTAGTAATTGAACAATAGGAAAAATGAATAAAATTGATTAATTTAAAATATATAATTGTTAGCAGAAAATTCCTCATTGAAAAATGGGGAATTTCTGTATATGTATATATGTTATCATATATCAATTATATAAATTAATTAAATGATTTAAAAATTGTAATAATCAAAAATTAATATTCATAAAATGGAATTATAATTGTATAAAATGCTAAATATAAATTATATTAGGAATATATGGAAATATAAAATGCAAAATAATCAATTTAATAAGCAATTATAAGTATAATCAAGGCAAAATGATGTATAGTATATGGCAAATAAAGTGTAGTTTTTCAATTATAAGGAGCAGTTATGGAATATAGGAATGTAGGCAATGCACTATAAAATTCAGTCTGCAAATATCATTGCGGGGACTTCAAAGCATTGTGCGGGGACTACGAATGTCAATGCAAATACTGAATATTATTATGCGGTGATTTCAAATTATAATGCCGTAATTTATTGTGATATAGCAAATATTACGAATAAAATTGCAATAATACATGATGATTATGCATTAAGTATTGATCATATTGCATTGATTTCATTTGATTAGGCATTGTGTATGGCTTATATTGCATTGAATACAATTTATTTTGCAAATGCTTAGAATTATAATTTGAAGTATGATATTTATATTGCAATATATGAAATTATAAAAAAAATAAAAAATATTCACAAAATAATAAAAATAATTTAAAATTGATAAAATAATAATAATAGAAAACAGTCTATATTATGTATTAAAATATCAAATAATGATTTATCAATTATTTATGGAGTTCTAAGATGTCTGAAAATAATTTTTCACAAAGAAATTATCGAATGTCGTATGCCGATCTTGCAATATTCGCAAACAGCATTGTTTTTGCGATGAATAGAGATCTTGATGAATTTGAAAGTTATGGAGTCAGCAGTGGCACTATTTCGAATTTGGAAGAAGTAATTAATGAATTTCAGGATTTACCTGATGATGAAATTAATAGAAACGACATAAGCAATGCAGTTGAAGTACGTGATTCATTAAGAAATACAATATTGAATATTATGCGTGGTATTTCCGCACGTGCAAAAGCAATTTACGGAGAGAGCAGTGCAAAATACCGATCATTATCTCCGGGATTGATTTCAAAATTATCAGATAATAATTTGTTGGTAGCGGCTCGCCAAGTTTACACAGTAGCAGAAAATAACTTATCTGCACTTGAAGCTGAGGGATTAACTGAGAGCTATTTAGAATATTTTAATTCAACTATCAATAATTATGAAGACGCAATCAACGATGTTAATAATAAAAAGACAATTCGTGATGACGCTACCGAAATTAAAATTATCAAAGGCAACGAACTTTATAGCTTAATATCAAAGTATTGTGACTATGGTAAAATTATTTGGGGCGGAGTCAGCGATTCGAAATATAATGATTATGTGATTTATTCAACAGGCACTGGCGGATCAGGCGGTAACGTAATTCCACCATTGCCCGTAAATTTGGATACTCCTACCGGCTTAGGATATAATTACGCTAATCGCGTTGTTTATTGGAATGGCGTGATTGGTGCCACAACTTATAAGGTTGAGAAATCAAGCAATAATATTAATTATACTACGATTTATAATGGTGAAGAAGATCATTGCACTACATCTGCATTGATTGATTTTCCAACTTACATACGTGTGAAAGCACTTAGCCCAACTGGAACGAGTGAATATTCGGAAGTATTGATTATACCCGAAGAAACAAATTTGCCTGCGCCACAAAATTTTGCATATAATGAAGGTTTGCAAAGATTATCTTGGGATCCGGTTGCAGGTATGAATAGATATGAAGTTGTTCTAAGAGCCGCCGGTGTGAGTACAAATTGGACAGTTATTTATAGTGGAACTTCAACTTATATTGCCTATCAGTTTGAAGCAGGATCATGGGAAACGAAAGTACGTGCAAATACTGATACAAGTCATGGAGAATGGAGCGAAGTATTAAGTATTAATATTTAATTTATAGCATTGAATACATTTTATAAAAATATAACTATATATTAATATAAATTGTATTAATATTTATAAATACTAAATATTAGTTGAAATTGAAAATAAAATTTTATTAAATTAAAAGGTTCTAAAATGCATATAAGAGTTGTTACTGCAGCTGCTTTATTCGATGGACATGATGTATCGATAAATATATTCCGAAGACTGCTTCAAAAACGCGGTGCGGAAGTTATTCATCTTGGTCATAATCGTTCAGTGAAAGAAGTAATAACGGTTGCTTTGCAAGAAGATGCTGATGCTATACTTGTAAGTAGTTATCAGGGAGGTCATAATGAGTATTTTAAATTTATAATAGATTCATTGAAACAAAATAATGCTACACATATAAAAGTATTTGGTGGCGGTGGTGGAGTAATACTTCCGGCAGAAATTACCGAACTTGAAAATTATGGTGTGGAGAGAATTTATCACGCAACGGATGGTCAGAAAATAGGTATCGATGGTATTGCCGATGATATAATGGCTCGAGTTAAACAATTCAAAACGGCAAATCCTATTAACTTTGACGTAAATGAATCTGCAATTAAGGAAAATCACTATTCCAATCATTACGAAATTGCAAAACAGTTGTCAATGATTGAAAATATTGAAAATAATGAAGAATTGAAGAGTGCAAGAGAGATTTATAGTAATTATAATAAGAATAAATCACTTGTAATTGGTATTACGGGAACCGGCGGCAGTGGAAAAAGCTCTCTGATAGATGAAATCATAGGTAGATTTATTTCTGTAACAGATGATGTTTCTATTGGCGTACTTGCAATAGATCCCACAAAAAGTCAAACCGGTGGCGCATTATTGGGAGATAGAATTAGATATAATCAAATTTATAATAATAGAGTTTACCTGCGTAGTTTCGCAACTCGTTCGAGTAAAGCCGAGATTAATGATCGAATTGAAGATGCTATTTGTGTGATGAAATCGTGTGGATTTGATATAATAATAGTTGAAACTAGTGGAATAGGGCAGGGAGATAGTCGTGTAACGGAGATAAGTGATAAATCTATTTATGTAATGACTGCAGAATTT
>JANJUO010000137.1 GCA_024710535.1 bacterium | reverse complement strand
GTTTTTATCTGTGTGGCTGATTTTATCAAAGAAATCAGAGATTATGTTTCTTCTAATGTAAAGCCCGAAGTAGTTGGGATTGATGGACTTATTGCAAGAACTATTGCTTATAGTAATTACTTTGTTCAATATATTGGAATTTATGATTTGATGTTTCTTGAAAAGATGCCTGAATTTGCATTTTCGCAAGGTTTGTCTAATGAAATATGTAATTTAATAATTGACATAACTAAAGATGATTGGCTTCAATTAAAGCAAGAGCACAACTGGACGGAGAGCCAACTGCTGGATGTTCAAGATAAATACAAATATTTACTTGCCGGAATGTTACTATATTATTTAAATAGAAGAATTCCAAGTGATTATATGGAATTTTTGAACAATTTAAAAAATAAATTAAGAGAAACAATTCGATAGTAAATTTTTTTAGACAGTTAAAAAAAAGAATAATCGAAGAGCAGACAATAATGGCTTTTCTTCTAAATCAATATATTTTTTTTTAGGATAGATATGCTTGTCTGATTTCGTATAAAATATACTCTACTTTTTCAACTGTCTAATATTTTTCTATAGTCCTGCTAACCATAATTTAAATGAAGTGGCTTTTTCACGACTAACAATGATTTCTTCCTTTGACTTAACTATAAGATGAACAATGAATCTATTATTGAAATATACTTCTGCGTTTGAAATATATTTTTTGTGAATGATAAATTGGCGATTAGTTCTAAAAAACTCCCTTATTGGTAATCTTTTTTCTATTTCATCCATTGTCTGCTCCAAAACATATTCTTTGTCATTACATACAGCAAAAACAATGTGATTCTTGGTATAAAAATAAGAAATATTTTCACAAGATAAAGGAATTAACCTATCTTTTTGATAACTTATAAAAGTTGGATAAATTGATGTAACATTTTGGAATTGACTAATTAGCAGTTGAATATCTGTGAGTTGGTTTTGAGAGTACATTTTCTTTGTATTTTCATATTTGTCAATTGCATTTTTTAATTCATCTTTATTGATTGGTTTTAATAAATAATCAATACCATTGAATTTAAATGCTTTAAGTGCATATTCATCAAATGCGGTAGTGAATATAATTGGCAGATCGAACTTAGTATTATCAAATATTTCAAATACTAATCCATCAGATAAATGAATATCGCAGAACATCAAATCAATATCTGATAAGACAGTAGTTTTAATCCATTTTTTTGCATCATAAACTGAAGTTAATTCAGCTACAAATTCAATTTCTGTCCTAATTTCCAACAGCATTTTTCTCAATTTTCTGATAGCGATATTTTCGTCTTCGATAATTACTACACGCATAATTCTAACTCTTTATTATTGGAACCTTCACACAAAATAAATTGTCAACTTTTTCTATAATTATTGATTTTCCTGTTAGAAGCTCACATCGTTTATTCAAATTTGCTAATCCCAAACCTAAACTATTTTCAATTATCTGAGGATTCATATTATTGCATATTTTCAAATAATCATTCTCAATATTAATTCTAATATTAACAGGAAAATGACGGTTCATCTTGTTATGTTTTATTACATTTTCTATCAGTAATTGAGAGCAAAGCGGTGCTATTTTTTCATTGTCTAAGTTCTGAATTTGAAAATCTAAAAACAATTTATCTTCAAATCTGATTTTTAATAAGTAAAAATAATCTTCGGCAAATTTTAGTTCCTCACTCAATAAAACTATACTATTTTCTTGCATTTTTAATACATACCTGAAAATATTCGAAAGTTTTTCTATAAATAATTCACTTTTTTCTGAATTTTCTTGAACTAATCCGCTTAAAGTATTTAAAGTATTAAAAAAGAAATGTGGATTAATTTGTTGCATTAATCCTTTAACTTGATTAGTTAAGTTTTCGTTCTGCAATTCAGTTAATTCAGTTTTGATTTGCTGTTTTTCAAGATTTTCAAGATAAAATCTTGTTGCCAAATAGCTTACAATAAATATTGTTAAATTTCTTACAAATTCATCTCTCAAATAAAATGCCAATGGAATATGTACAATTTGTTTCCAAATCGGATAATGAATAAGAATACTAACTGCACTAATTAGCAAAAATACAATAATATTGAGAAATAGCAATTTGATTTTGGGAATTCGGCACCATTTCAAATTCAGCCAAAAACTAATATAAAAAACACAACATACTAATACAAACAAGGTACTAATATCTATTAATCTTAATAAAAAATTACCTCTAAAAAGATGATCTATTGCAACCATAATCGGAACTATAGTTGTTAATAGACTACCAATTAATGAATAAATGAAAATGTATTTTTTACTTGGAAAATTTAAATTCTTTATCATTTTTAAAATTGAAATTAGTTAAATAAAAATTTCATCAACTAAAACTACAAATATAATGAAAATAGCAAATGATGTATTAAACAAACATCACTTGCTATTATTATCATCAACATAATTATTGATTATTATTGTTTTTGGAAGATTTTTGTTAAGGATTTAGTTAATGAAGTAGCTTTGATTATATAAACTCCATTTCCAAAATTGTCTAAAGAAATTGTTAAAGAATTCATAACATTTCTGTTAGTATAAATAAGCTGTCCTACACTATTAATAATGCTGATTTCGAATGTTTCATTTTCAGGCAAAACTAAAGATAATGATTCTGTTCCGGGATTTGGATATATCAACAAGTTGTTAATTTCAATTTCGGAATTAATATCCGAACCAGTGCATCCTACGAGAGCTTTTTTAAAAAATGCTAAGTATTTTGCTTCTTGTGCGCTTGTAAACCATGCCGAGCCACCATGCCCAACTC
>JANJUO010000236.1 GCA_024710535.1 bacterium | reverse complement strand
TTGTAGTTTTTGAAGCAATGGACTGAATTTTTAGAGTTATAGACTAAATTTTTGAAATAATTGACTATATTTTTGAAGCGATGGACTAAAATTTTATGGCAATGGACTAATTTTTTAAATTATTAGATTAAATTTTTGAAGTAATTGACTAAGTTTTTGAAGTGATGAATTATATATTTATAGTAATGGATTAAGTTTTTATAATAATTGATTAAAATTTTATAGTAATAGACTAATTGTGTTTATTATTTGAATTAAAATTTATTATAGAGAATAGCATTTTTTATTAAATTAAAATAAATTTTATACTTTTATATAGGTAAAATGATGAATAATAAGAAAATTCAACGCAAATATACAATGTCTGACATGAAATTAAAAGGTGTTGTTTTAGATTTAAGATTTGCTCTTGTTAGATATTTGGACGAACTTAGCATTTTTGGTCTAACTGCTGATAAAGTTGAAGAATTTAAAGCCCTTGAAAATGATTTTGCAAGTTTAGAAGCAGATTTTAGCGTCAATGCAGATATCGTGATTGCTACAAATGAAAAGAAAGCGAAATTTTCTGAATTGAAGGATCAAATTAGAACAATGGCTTTGAGATTTCAACTAAAATGGGGTCCAAAATCATCCCAAGTTAACTCTTTGGGGATGAAAGGGATGAATAATATGATTGACGATTCGTTAATTATGCTTGCAAAAAGAGTGCTCGAAAAATTGAATTTGCATTTTGACGAGTTGGCAACAGATGGATTAACTCATGAAATGATAAATGCTTATGAGAATTTGATCAACTCGGCAGAATCTGCATTGAGTAATCAAAAAAATCAAATCAATTTAAGAAACGATAAAACTATTGAGAGAATTCAAAAAGGAAACCAGCTTTACGATTTGGTTGTGAAGTATAGCGAAATGGGCAAGAAATTCTACGCGATGACAGATTCGGTAAAATATAAGCAATTTTTGATATATAAATAAATTCCCGAACTCAATTAATCTATAAGAATGATTGATTCGGGAATTTCGAATGAATTCGGAATTGATTTATTCTATTTGAAAATCACAAATTTAAAGAAATTTTGATTGATTTTCAGAAAATAAACGCCATTGTTGAGCAGTGAAATATCAATTTTATTGTTTGAAATTATTCCATTTTGGATAGATTTGCCATACAAATCAAAAATTTCAAAGAATGAATTAGCAGGAATTTCTTTGTTTATCAGCAAAACATTGCTTGCTGGATTCGGATAGATTTCTGTCATCGAAATATTTTCATCTACCGAAATCGGATACTCAACTTTTGCCTTCACATTTACAAAATATTGGTAAACACAGGTATCCTGATTTTCATTGATTATAACCAAGCCCAAATTATCCTCGAAATTGCCCACTTCATTAGCAGTAAACTTCACTTGAAATTTAATTTTTTCAAGTGAATCCATCGGAGCCAAATTTCCATCTTTAATGCCCAAAATCTCAAAATGAGAATTCTTGAAAATATCATCTTTCTTCCAATAATCTTTCATTTTTGAATCTTGAATCAAATAAACCTGATGATTTTCTGGCAGAATATATTTGCTGGGATTGTAAACTTCAAAATCCAAAGTCATTTCTTCCGCATTTGCTTTCAATTCAAATTTGCCGAAATCCTTAACTGTAGAATCATCAGCCGCTTTTACATACGCCAACATTGGATAGTATTCGACAATTGTATCCATTCTATTGCCGACTCTATCTTGGAATATCAAATGTGCTTTTGCAGTATGTTTTGGGTCAATTACTCTCAAATACCAGTCAGTTTGCATAGTTTCGCCAATTACGAATGGATAATTATCAAAACTATAGTTATAAGAATCTCTAATATCCATGATGATTAAACCCAAATTACTTCGTACCTGACTATCTTTTCGCGGCTCATCAATCACCCAACCATTAGCAACATCGCCATCGCAATGTTTGTGAAATTCTACCACTGGCGGCAAAGTATCTAACCATTGTGCATCATCATAAAAATCGTATGAAATGCCATAGCCGAATGAATTGCTATTTATAACACCACCAATATAAACCTGAAATAACTCATTCTTTCGCTTACTTCTTATGATTGTCAAGTTATCCGAATGTAATTTGAATGTTTTGATATAGTAAGTATTTGTATCTGAAACATTAATTTTATTGAAAGGCAAGCCAGGAAAAGCAACATCGTAATCATTCAGATTCGTCCAAAGTAATTGCCCATTAATCATTTCCCCGATTTCCAAACTGTCTGCATTATGATTAGGATTTTGCCTGTAAATCACATTAACATACTGCTCGAAATTCTCTGAATTTATGCTTTCAGGCAGTTTGAAAACCGCTCTACTAATAGCATTTTGAAGCGGCATAATCTGCATCTGATGCGAAGAGCCATATTTGATAACATTTATTCTATAGCCAGAATCTGTAGATATAATATTTGCCTTTTTTTGATCTTCAGACATATTTAATTCAAGAAAATCGCCATTGATTTGCCCAACTTTTTCTCCATTGAGATAAACATTCGTATTTGCTTGTTTAGAAAAAATTCTCAAAAGGTATGGCTCATTAATTTTGGGATTTGTGGGAATCAAATAAGTATCGCCCCAAAGATTTTTGGGCACTTCATTTTCAATTATAAAATCGCAATCATTATCATCAATTTTTGCACAATAATTCCCCGAAACAACTCTAATAGGTTTGCTTGCAGAAATAATTGAGCCACTCAAATCTGCATTCTCGCCTATTGATGCCAAATACAATACATCACCTTCGTTCAAAGTATATTTCATTTTTTCACCAGAGAGATATTTTTTGCCATCAATTTCGATGCATGTCTTTTCGTTCCCTTTTAATTCAAAAGAAATTCTAGTATTATCATAAAGACCTGAGATTGCCGTAAATGATGGAGCAAATTTATTTTGATTGTCCGATTTGTCTGCAAAGGAAGAAACTACATATTCTTTGCCCTGAAATAAATGTTCGATAACATCATAAATACCATAATGCTCTTTGTTTTTGATTTCTAATTGAATAGAAGTAGTAAATGCTGAATATGTGCCATAAATTGTGATTGCTTTACTTAGATATAAGCCACTCTTTTGAGATGCAAACTCTTGATTATCAAACAGAACTAAGTCCTTATATGGTAAAGCAATTTTCTTGGATTGATAGCCGTTAATTGTATCGGTTATTTTTTTGCCATTAAAGTTAATTGTAAATTTGAAATAACTTGCACTTGTTACAATTAAATTCACTTCGGTTTCATCTGGATTGCCCGGAACAGGCGGAACAATGAATGAATAGGATAAATTTGTTGCAACTTCCCCAAGCAAAGAACTATTTTCCTTAGCATTCAACATAGCCAAAAAGGAAAAAGCAACAACCAAAATAACTAAAAATCTCTTCATAAAAATAACTTTTTCAAAAATTGCACAAACACTATTGTAAATGACAGATGAATGTGAAAATAATCACATTTTTTTTTAAAATTTTTTGAATTACGTGCATTATTTTTCATAACAATTCATTTTTAATTAATTGATATACAAGCCAATTAAAGCAATAAAAAAAATTTATTTGTTTTTGTGAAATTTTTACCATAATTCGCTTGGATTAATGGGAATTTATTTGTATGTTTGTTTATGTATTTTTGTTTCAAAGGTAAATATATGAAAAAGTTAATTCTACTATCAGTATTTTCGATTCTGCTTTTTGTGTCCTCATGCGATTGGCTCACTGGACCTACAGATTCGAAGCCAAGTTCATCCGAACTTAGAAACAGCTATGAAGTTATTCTGGAAGTGAATGCAATCAAACAATCAAAAATGTATGATGTATTGAAAGCATTTTCTAATGATTACAAAAATGGATTTTTAGCAAAAGATCTAACTTACAATCAAATTGATGCAGTTTATGAAAACCTATTTTATACAATGCAATACAAATCAGAGTACGACAAAGCAGTAAAATCCATTGAAAAAATGGATGAAAACTCTTTCTTCAAAGGAACTTTCAACGGTAAAGATGCTGAGCAATTGCAGGGAATCGGCTCTGCTATCAAAGGTTTTTATGATTGGTGTGCCGGTACAGGCAAAAATAGCAGAAACCGTATTCTTACAGTAGCATCCAATCTTAGCGATGACGACAGAAAAAAATTATACGATGGATTGCGACCAGAATGGAAAGAAAAAACAAAAAATGAACAAGATTTTTGGAGCAAACTCGAAAAAGGCGAAATGGATAATAGCGCCCCTCAAATGTTTAACGATTTTGTTCATACAGACAATACTGATTTCCCTTTGGTTTCTCAAGAAAAGGGTTTATCAATACAGAAAATTGTTGTAAAAGAAGGTGCCGAGGGTATTGCCGCAGGTGCAGAAGTATTGGTTGAAGCCACAAAAATAGTTACTCCATTGGGAAAGGGCATGGATTTGGTGGATAAAGTCAAAGATTATGCAGACCGTGGCGAAAAAATATTTACAAATCCAAAAGAAGCTCTCAAAGATGAGATCAAAAAGAAAATTGCCGATAAAATAGGCGGCTTGATTGATGTTGATGGTGCGATTGATGCAAGTGAAATTGGAGAAGCCGCAGGCGAAGGCTTGAAAGCAATTCTGGATGCAGGATTGGGCTCAGACGATCCTTCCGATTGGGTTAAATCAGTAATTGATTGGGGTTTGGGCAAAGTTGTTGATTCTGATACAAAAGGCAAACCAGCAGATATTGTTGTGGCTGAAAAAGTAACAGCGAAAACCAACACAAAAGTTGTTATTGCCGTAGGCGATAAAAAAGTCGGAGAGAATACCGAAATCGAGATAGGTCTTCCGGAAGGTATTTGGAAAATAAAGGTATTGGATATCGATGGAATTATTGACGAGGTGATTACCGACATTAAAAAGAAAATCGAAACTTTGATTCTAACCTCAACAGACAAAGATGGTCAGCATCAAAAAGGTGCCTATTCATTATCTGTATGGATTTCTCCGGCAAATCCAGATGCTTATCAATCAGTAACAGTTTATGCAAAAATTTATCCCGAAGCGGCTGGCAAGGAGATTTATTTCAGTGTTGTTGGCACCGATGATTATACAAAAGAGTCAACTGCAAGTACGGATGCAAGTGGGCAGGTAAGTTTCTATGTTCCCGGAGGTGCCGGTGGAGTCAGCGATTTCATAACTGTGAAAATTGTTGAAACCGGCTTAATGCGAACACTATCCTACGTTTTTTGATAAGAAATTTTTTTCATTGGAATTTCCCTAAAAAAATACAGCGGATAAGAATCAAATCTTGTCCGCTGTTTGTTTTTTTTTAGGATAATTTTATAATAATTCTATTATTAATGCATTTGCTTCGCCGCCACCGATACATAAAGAAGCAAGACCATATTTCTTTCCTTCTTTTTTTAATGCGTAAATCAAAGTAGTAAGAATGCGAGCACCAGATGCACCAATTGGATGACCAAGAGAAACAGCTCCACCATGAATATTAACTTTGTTTCTATCTATTCCTAATTCTCTGATAGAGTGCATTGGAACACAAGAAAATGCTTCATTTATTTCAAATAAATCAATATCTTCAATTTTCATATTTGCTTTTTTGAGTACTTTTTGGATTACTGCAGTTGGAGCAGTTGTAAACCATTCCGGCTGTTGGGCATGAGAAGCATGGGCAATCACTCTTGCAATTGGCTTCAATCCATTTGATTCAGCATATTCTGATGATGAAACAACAAGTGCGGCGGCGCCATCATCAATCGAGGAAGCATTAGCGGCAGTAATTGCTCCGTCTTTCTTGAAAGCAGCTTTGAGCGAGCGAATTTTGTCAAATTTAACTTTTCCGGGTTCTTCATCAGTATCAATAGTTACTTCTCCTGCACGTGTTTGCATTTTCACAGGAATAATTTCATCGGCAAACCAACCGTTTTTTGCGGCGTCAATTGCTCTTTGATAACTTTCTGTTGCAAATGTATCTTGGTCATCCCTCGAAATTTCACATTCTGAGGAACAAATCTCACCTGCATTACCCATGTGGAATTTATTATAAACATCCCATAAGCCATCATGAATCATTGAATCAACCAATTCACCATTGCCCATTCTATAGCCTTCGCGTGCCTTGAATAATAGATATGGAGCATTTGACATAGATTCCATTCCTCCGGCAACAATCAAATTAGCATCTCCGCTTTTGATTGCCTGATCTGCAAGCATTACAGCTTTCAAACCGCTTCCGCAAACCTTGTTGATTGTCATACATTCTACACTTAATGGCAAACCTGCATAGATAGATGCTTGACGGGCTGGAGCTTGACCAACGCCTGAGGATAGAACATTACCCATGATTACTTCGTTGATTTCTTCTTGATTTACACCGGCACGAGATACCGCTTCTTTGATTACAATACTGCCGAGTTGCGGAGCAGTTAAAGTTGCAAAACCACCCATAAATGCTGCAATCGGTGTACGAACAGCAGATAAAATAACTGTACTCATTAAATTCCCTAAAAAAATTTTCAAAAATATAAAATTATTATTACGATTTAATAAACACAATATTTTTTAATAGGATAGTTCAAATAACAATGTTGATAAAATAATTTTTTTATTTAAGTTAAAGTTTATAATTTTGTAATTGATTTGGGGATAATTGGAAAATAGTTTTAGATGCAAATAGTTTCGATTGTTGCAGGACCACTTGACACGAATGGTTATTTGGTTATAGATTCTGAAACTGGGACTTGTGCTGTTGTGGATACACCGCTCAACAGTGCAAATACTTATATGAATTTAATTAAAGAAAAGAATTTAAAATTGAAATATATTCTGCTTACTCATTCGCATTGGGATCATACAGGAGATTGCTCAAAATTAGCAGAAAACACAAATGCAGAAGTTCTTTTGAATAAAAATGATGAATACCGATTATCCGAACCGGACAAAAACACAATTTTTCAATTACCTTTCAAACTTGAGCCATACGCAAATTCTATAAATATTGATCATAATGAAAGTATCAATATTGGCAATATCGAATTTGAAGTGCTTCATACACCCGGTCATACAGAAGGAAGTGTTTGCTTTGTTGAACATAATCATAAGGTTATATTCAGCGGCGATACCTTGTTCAAAGGAAATGTTGGTAGATATGATCTGCCCGGCGGGAACGAACATACTTTATATAATTCACTAACAAATATATTACTTACATTACCTGACGATTATAAAGTTTACAGCGGACATGGTTCGGAAACAACAATTGGTTTTGAAAGGAAATTTAATCCTTTTATTAATTGATATATTTTTGTTAATTTTGAAGTTTGGATTAATTTGAATTTTAAATTATATATTATATTGAAAATTTTACTTTTAAATATTGTAGTATTCCTACTCGTATCGTGCTATTCATTTATAGGTGGTAGCGTACCCGAGCATTTGAAAACGCTTTATATTGCAAACATAACAGACAATTCAGGATTTGGCAATCCTGCCTACAAGAATACTCTTATGGATGCAATTATTGAGAATTTTCAAAGGGACGGATCGTTCAACCTTGTAAATAATGGCGGAGATGCCAGATTGAATATAATTCTTACTTCAATCAGAGAGGCACCGGTGGCAGTTAATCCGGGCGAGTTGGAAACAGACCGAAAAGTAACAGTTTCAGCAGATGTTGAATATTATGATTTTATCAAAAGGAAACAATTATGGAAAAATTCGTTCTCAGGCTATGAGACTTATCCTGTTTCGAACGCTCAGCAAGGTAGAGATAATGCTATTCAAACAGCATTAAACAATATTTCAAATGACATCCTGTTGAAAGTTGTGTCAGGATGGTAATTTTTATTAACAAATTTTATTAACACGGGGCAACACTTGCCTATGGAAACCATTATACTGATTGTATATTTTTTATCCTTGTGCGTACTGTTTGGTTTCGGTATTCACGGATTATTATTGCTGTATTATTACCGCAAAACTTATGCGAAAAATTATACAAACGAACTTATGCCTGAGGAAGTACCAAAGGTTACTATTCAGTTGCCATTATACAACGAGTATTTCGTTGTGGAGCGTCTGATTCATTCTATTTGCGAAATCGAATATCCTAAAGATAAACTTGAAATTCAAGTTCTTGACGATTCTACTGATGAAACTCAAGAACTTTGTAAAAAAGTTGTAAATGAAATGGCTGAAAAGGGCTTCAATATTAAATATATTCACAGAACTAATCGTCAAGGATACAAAGCAGGCGCTTTGAAACACGGCTTGGATCTGACCGAAGGTGAATATGTTGCTATTTTTGATGCTGATTTTGTGCCAAATAAAGATTTTTTGATGAAAACTATTCCTCATTTTAATGACCCGAATATTGGTATGGTACAAACGCGTTGGGAGCATTTGAATGAAGAATATTCTTTTTTGACAAAAGCTCAAGCACTTGCTTTAGATGGGCACTTTGTAATTGAGCAACAGGTTAGAAACAAAGCCGGATTCTTTATCAATTTTAATGGCACAGCCGGTGTATGGCGCAAATCTTGCATCTATGATGCTGGCAATTGGCAAGCTGATACATTAACTGAAGATTTGGATCTAAGCTATAGAGCTCAACTTAAAGGTTGGAAATTTAGATTTTTGAATGATGTAACCTCCCCTGCTGAACTTCCTGCAGACATTAATGCATTAAAAACTCAGCAATTCCGTTGGACAAAAGGAGCAGTGGAAACTGCAATCAAAATGCTTCCAAATGTATTCAAAGCCAAATTAACTCCAAAAGTAAAATTTGAATGTTTTATGCACTTATCAAGCAATATTGTTTTTCCTTTTATTATTGTGGTTGCATTATTAAATGTACCTATTGTGGTTATTAAAAACACTATTGGCGGATTCGACAATTACTACAATTTGATGTCAGTTTTTGTTTTGGCATCTATTTCTACTTTCTTATTCTACACTTACGCACAAAAAGCAATTCACTTGGATTGGAGACGCAGACTATTGCTCTTCCCTGTGTTTTTGGCTGGTAGTATGGGATTTGCTGTCAATAATTCGAAAGCCGTTCTTGAAGCATTATTTGGTGTTAAATCAGGATTTGCAAGAACTCCAAAAGAAGGTATTGTTGGCACAAAGAAAGTGGTTGCAGCAAAGAAATATATGCAACGCAAAATCAACGGCACTGTAATATTTGAATTATTTATGACATTATACTTTTTGGTTGGTATCAGCATTTCTGCTTATTATTTAGAAATTGCGGCTATTCCATTCCAATTATTATTTTTGATGGGATTTGGTTCAATAGGAATTATGTCTTTGAGGCATGCTTTAGGCAAATAAATTTTAATTAAATTAGTTTTGTTTTTAAGCCCAAAATGGTTATTTTTGGGCTTTATTTTTATGTAAAATTAGATAATTTTATCTAATAATTTTATTTTTAAATAATAATGAAAAAAATTAAAAAATACATATTGCCAACTTTGATTTTCATTTTGATTGAGTTTCTAATTTTCTATTTTGTAGATTATAGAATTAACCACGAAATTAATTTTTATTTACAAA
>JANJUO010000120.1 GCA_024710535.1 bacterium | reverse complement strand
TCCAGAAGTGATTTTTCATAAAGCAAAAACTAATTCAGCCGGCTCGATGAATTTGGATAATCTTGAACTTATTCTGCAAAGACTTGATAAAGCAAACACTTTGGTAATTGGTCCCGGTATTGGAAATGATCCAGATGTTTTGGAACTTACCAAAGAAATTATCAATAATGCACCGCCATTTATTAATATTGTGATTGATGCGGACGCATTAAGGATCATACCAGAACTATCATATCGCTCAAATAAGATGATTCTAACTCCTCATATTATCGAATTTTCAAGAATGTTTGATCTTCCAATGATTGATGTGCAAAGAAAATCCTTACATTTTGCAAAAGAAAAGGCAAAGGAACTAAATTCTGTGATTTTATTGAAAAGTGTACCTTCAATAATTACGGATGGAATGCAATCTTTCTTCAATATTGGTGGTAATCCCGGAATGGCAAGTGGCGGCAGTGGAGATGTTTTGAGTGGAATAATTGGAGCTTTGATGGCTCAAGGACTTGATTCGATTGATGCGGCAAGCGTTGGTGCTTTTCTTCACTCAAAAGCAGGAGATTTATACGTTGAAAAATATTCTCAACAATCCTTATCTCCAAGTAATTTAATTGATTATCTAAAATTTGTGTTCTAAATAATGAGAGTTATAGTTCAAAGAGTCAGCAGAGCCGCAGTTTGGATTGACAATGAAATTGTTGGAAAAATTAATCAAGGATTACTTGTTTTGGTGGGATTTAATGCCAATGATAACAAATCCAATGTAGATTGGATGTGTAATAAACTGCTGGGTTTGCGAATTTTTCAAGATGAAAATGAGAAAATGAACTTGTCTGTTCAAGATGTAAATGGCGGAATACTACTCGCATCAAATTTTACTTTATACGGAGATGCCCAAAAAGGATTCCGCCCAAGTTTTATAGAAGCCGCAAGACCGGAAATAGCAATTCCATTATATGAATATATGCTTGACGCATTAAATAATTCAGAAATATTGATCCAAAGCGGAAAATTTGGCGCAATGATGGATATTGAATTAGTCAATTCCGGTCCGGTAACGATATTTATTGAGAAATAAATTCAAAGAAATATATTTCCTTTAATTTAAAAATTATGCCCGATGTATGTTTGCTTAATGAATTTAATTTATCCAATTTTCTCCATTGATTAAATTCATTAGAAATTCCTCTTTTAAAATATTGACAAACAAAAAACGTATTGAAACTTTGTGATTATTGTTTACGTATAAAATATCGGTTTAATAATTTGTTTGAATTGACTTTTTTTAATGAGGAAATTATGAAAAAATATGCTTTGATTATTATATCAATTATGTCAATTAGTATTCTTAATGCACAATATGTTGAAGATGCGTTAAGATACACATATCCAAATACTATGCTGACTGCACGAGTTGGTGGATTGGGAATTGCTTATCATGGAATAGCCGATGATATTGGCGCCCTAACATTCAATCCTGCTGGTCTAAGTCTGATCCAAAAGAATGAAGTGTCTTTTGGAATGGGTTTTAGCAGAATGAAATCGAATGCAGATTATTTGGGCTTAGATAAGGAATTCAAATCTAATAGTGAATATATAACTCATTTTGCAATGGCATCGCCAATCCAAAATATTAGCTCGAAAGCAACATTTGCTGTTGGGTATTTTTTGGAAAATGATTTTAATAATGCAATTCAATACGAGGGCTTTAATTCAAAATATACAATGGTTGCCTCCGAAACAAATTATGGACCTATCAATCCTGATGATAATTGGGCTTATAGTTTGTATTTGGCAGATCAAAATGCAGCAAAAAACGGCTTTGTTACACCATATAATGATAGTTTGAAGCAAAATTCTTTTACTCAAGAGAGTGGTGGCTTGCATAATATTAGTGGTGGAGCCGGATTTGATATTAATGAAATGATTTCTGTTGGCATTTCCCTTACAGGGAAATGGGGATCTTATAAATATACAAGAGAATTTAATGAATATGACGAATTGGGAATTTATCAGAATACTACAATAGACGGATATTCCTTTAACTCTTTGAAAACAAAAGAAAATTTAACTGCGAAATTGTCAGGATTGACTGCCGCTATGGGCGTTCAAGCCAGAATTTTGGACTTTATGCGTTTCTCTGCAAGAGTCAAATTCCCAACTTGGTATCAAATTGATGAAAAATTCTCCGCCAGATATACTGCAAACTTCAGAAGCTATCCAAGTAATGGACAAAGCAGTTATTATTATGACACAGGTGAACTTTCAAATTCATATAATCTAACAACTCCATTTACTTATTCAGCTGGATTCTCTGCTCATGTTGACGGTGTAACAATTGCCGCAGGAGTTGAGTATTCTGATGCTTCACAAATTGAATTTTCGGATGCAATCGATCAAGTTCTTGCTTTGAATACAAAATTGATTCAAGAAATCATCGGCTCAACAACTTGGGGATTTGCAGTTGAGTACGAAGTTCCATTATTCCCACTCGCAGTTAGAGCAAGTTACTCAAAAACAACATCGCCATACACACTTGATATTGCCAATGCTGCAAAAGATATTCTTGCAGTTGGGATGAGCGTTTATCCTAGCAAAAATGTTCGTATTGATGCTCTGATACGCAGTGTATCTGTTTCTGAATTGCGTACCAATTATAATGCAGATTATGATAATTTACGTTATACAAAATTTGTTTTGGAAAATTCGCCATTGGATATTGGTTTTGGCTTAACTTATAGATATTAATTTATTGAATTTATAGATTTGTTTTGATAATTAACATTGAAATTTATAAATTGCATATTATTTTTGTTTGAATTTTAATAATCTAAATGAAAAATTTGCTTTTATGTGTTATTGGTATTCTTTTGTCAATATGGACGACATC
>JANJUO010000233.1 GCA_024710535.1 bacterium | reverse complement strand
CGATTATATAATTTAATCTCTACGAGATATAGAGGTCGATGGGGAGCTTTTATTACCATAATCATAATCTCTACGAGATAATTTAATCGAATATCAAATTGACAATTATCTTTTCATTCCCTATCTCCCAACTATAAATTTATATGTGTTTTGCTTAGAGCCGTTTTGTACAGTCAGAAAGTAAGTTCCAATCTCTAAATTGCTAACATTAATCTGAATTTCATTGTTCATTATGAGTATTTTATCTGATTCGAGATTTATTTTTTGTCCTTTCAAATCAAATATTTGAATTTGCTCGGGCATTATTAAACCGCTTGTTTGGAGGGAAAGAATATTTGTTGTAGGATTTGGATAAATTATTGAATTATTTTGTTCACTTTCTTTTACATCACTTGGTACCATCCAATTTAGAAGTGCAAATCCTTCTTTTGTAAACACGAAAATTTGATTTTTTTTGTTAAATTTGAGATTATTGGACCCAATCAATCTTTCATATTTATAAGCCAATTTACCTTTTTCTAAATCCCAAATATTAGGTCTTACTGTTTCTTGGCAACCTGGACCTGAAGTTACCATATACTTAGAATCTTGTGTAAAATCTAAACCAGAACTAAGACAATATCCTTTGTTAGGATCCCATTCGTAAATTTTGATTAAGGATAAATTTTCGGTAAATGCTTTATTATCATAAACACGAACAAAAGGATGACCAGCACTACCAAGCCATTTTCCGTCTGGGGAACTTTTGAAGTTTGCAATTACATTATCCTCTTTGATTGGTTTCAATGTTTTAGAGTCCCAAAACATATAAATAGTCCTATCATCACCAGGGTATGTTTTATCTGGATCATATTCTGAGCCAGTTTTAAAATATTTTCCATCTGTAGAAAAAGTTATACTGTAATAATAATTAAACTCCAATCCCAAAGTATCAATAAAATTGAATGTATTCAAATCATAAACTAATAGTCCTTTAAACCAGGGTTTCCCATATTGCGGATTCACATATATTATTCCAATTAAAAGTCCTGCTTTTTCATGAATCTTGAATGTAGTATTCCAATCACTTCCACCCTTAAGAAACCCATATTTAGGAACTGGATACTGTCCAATTAATTCTCCTGTGGGCCATTTTCTCTTTTCAAAGTTGTAGGTATAAACATACTCTCCATCATCTGAGAATTGAATTATACCTTTAAACTCAGGCACTACTCGAATCACCTCGCCAGTTTCAGCAGACAATTCAATCAATTTCAGATTTGCATCTGTAGCAAATATTGTCTTTTCATCAGGTGAGAAAACTGCATTAATCATTTCCTCCATCCCAATATCTGTTCGAAACTTCATCCATGCAACTTCTTCAGCCGCAAATAAACTACTGCCACAAAAAAGTATGCAAATTACAAATATCAAATTCTTCATATCATACTCAAAAATATCTTTTTCAAAAATTGCAAACTACATAATTATAATGACACATGAAAAGGGAAAATTACTCAAAGAAAAATAAAATATTTGAAAAATAATTACCAAAACCAAGCTGGATTGGTTATGAGTGAAAAAAATCTGGATTACAGACATCCGATGTTTTGCCAAAAGTATGATGAATATGATTTAAGAGTTGTGGTTTTTACAAAACAAACATCGGATGTCTTATTGCATACCGTCATTTCGAAGCCGTAGGCGAGAAATCCAGTTCTTTTCTAGCAACTAAGCCACCACATAGTCGCATATAATTATACTTATAGTTGACTTCGATACGCACTTTGTGCTACTTTAGTCATCGGTGTGCAATTCGCTCATTGAGTAAAAGCTTCAGCTTTGTATCGAAATGAGCAATTATTTGATATAACCAAGCTGGATTGGTTATCATAGCTTAATTGTTACTTATAATTTCATTTTGTTTTTGTGTTTCAATAAAGTTGAGCAAAGGAAATCAACTTCATTTCAAACTTAATTTTAATTTTTTTAGATAAATAAACAAAATTTCGTAATTTTGAATGTTTATAAATATAATTATTGAGTAATTTTAAGAAATGGCAAAAAAAGCAGACACTGACAAACAAATAAAATCTGTGGTTATTGTGGAATCTCCCGCAAAAGCCAAAACTATAGAAAAGTATCTTGGTGCGGATTTCACTGTAACATCATCACTCGGACATATTCGTGATTTACCGAAAAAAGGGATGAGTATTGATATCAAAAATGGCTTCAAACCAAATTATGAAATCAGCCCCGATAAAGAAAAACTTGTTAAAGATTTAAAAAAATTGGTTTCCACTTGCGATAAAGTATGGCTTGCAACGGACGAGGACCGCGAGGGAGAGGCAATTGCATGGCATTTGTATGAAGCATTAAACCTAAAAAAAGTAGAAACCAAACGCATCGTTTTTCATGAAATAACAAAGCCGGCAATACTGAAGGCAATCCAAAATCCACGCGACCTTGATTTGAATACTGTAAATGCACAGCAAGCAAGAAGAATTCTTGATAGATTGGTTGGTTATGAACTTTCTCCAATTTTATGGAAAAAAGTAAAAAAAGGATTATCCGCTGGAAGAGTTCAATCTGTGGCTGTAAGATTAATTGTGGATAAAGAGCGAGAAATAGATGCATTCAAAAATGAATTTTATTATAAAGTTACTGCCGAATTTATTCTTGATGAAGGTCAGATACTCAAGGCAGAATTAAAAACAAAATTCAATGATTATGAATCCGCATATAAATTTTTGAGTTCGATTGCAAATTCGATATTCAAAGTTGATGATGTAGTTGTAAAACCGGCAAAAAAGACTCCTGCGCCACCATTTACAACTTCAACTTTGCAACAGGAAGCATCAAGAAAATTAGGATTTTCCGTAAAACGCACAATGTCTGTTGCCCAAAAATTATATGAAGCCGGTATCATTACTTATATGAGAACCGATTCTGTGAATTTATCTGAAACAGCAATAGATCAAATCAGCGAGCAAATTAATTCTCAATATGGCAGTAAATATCTCAAAAATAGAAAATTTGTAACAAAGTCAGCCGGTGCGCAAGAAGCTCACGAAGCAATTCGCCCAACAAATATGGCTGTTAGCAATCTCAAAGGTGGCAAAGAAGATGCAAAATTATATGATTTGATTTGGAAGAGAACAATTGCATGCCAAATGGCTGATGCGCTACTCGAAAGAACAAATGTTTCTATTTCAATTAATAATAGCAAAGAAATGTTTACAGCTCAAGGCGAAGTTATCATTTTTGATGGTTTTCTGAAAGTTTATATGGAAAGCAAGGAGGATGATAATGAAGATGAAGAATATTCAAACTTATTGCCGCCATTGAAGGTAAATCAAGTTTTGAATATGGATAAATCCATTGCCAGACAAACCTACAAGCGTCCCCCAAGCAGATATAACGAAGCAACCTTGGTGAAGAAACTCGAAGAAATGGGAATTGGCAGACCATCGACTTATGCCCCAACAATTTCTACAATCCAAGATAGAGGTTACGTAGAAAAGAAAGATGTTGAGGGATTGAAACGCGATTATTTTCTAATTACATTATCCTATGGCAAAATCAAAGAAGATACAAAGACAGAAACTTTTGGCACCGAAAAAGCAAAATTATTCCCAACAGATATTGGACTTGTTGTAACTGATTTTTTAGTTAAATATTTTTCTGATATTGTTGATTATAATTTCACAGCAAAAGTCGAGGAAGAATTTGATGAAATTGCAAATGGAAAAAAAGAATGGGGCAATATGCTTAGTGAATTTTATGATTCGTTCCACCCAAATATATTACTTATGGATGATGTGAAAAGAAGCGATGCGGTTCAGGCAAGAGAATTAGGAACTGACCCCAAAACAGGTAAGCAAATTTATGCAAAATTTGGAAAGTTTGGACCAATGCTTCAATTAGGAGAAAATGATGATGAGCCGAAATTTAGCAAAATACCTCCAAATAGAAAAATTGAAACCATAACTTTAGAAGAAGCACTAACATTATTTGAATTACCGAGAGTACTTGGTATTGCTCCAGATGGCGATGAACTATCCACGCAAATCGGCAGATACGGTCCTTATTTGAAAAAAGGTAAAGCAAATATTTCAATCACCAAAGATGAAGTATATTCAATTACATTCGAAGACGCATTATCGAGATTCGATTCCAAAGGCACAGGCGTTAATCCAAATGCCATTCTCTTGTTTGATGAAGGCAAAATTCAAGTAATCAAAGGTAGGTTTGGACCATATCTTACGGATGGAACAAAGAATGTGAAAATTCCAAGGAATATGAATCCAGAAACTTTAACTTATGAAGATTGCGTAAAAATGCTTGCCACTGGTGGTAATGAAATTAAAGCATTCGAAAATTCAAAAGTAAAGATTCTCAAAGGAAGATTTGGACCATATATTACTGATGGCACAGTCAATGCGGCTATTGGCAAAAAATATATTCCCGAAGAATTAACTTTGGAGGATTGTTTGAGAATTATTGCAGAGAGCGAAGAGAAAAAAGCTAAAAAAGGTAAATAATTTATCAAAAATATATTAATGAGCATTTTATGAAAATAAATCTATACTGTTTTTTGTTTTTGACAATCATTTTTTCCGGCATTGCTTATGGGCAAAATGGAAGCGTTACCGGTATTGTTGCATCTCAGGGTGAACCCAAGATTACAGCATCTGTATTAATTTTAGGTACACAGATGGGAGCACGAACCGATAAAAAAGGATTATTTGAAATAAAAAATGTCCCGCCCGGAAAATACCAAATTAGAGCTACATACATTGGCTTCAAGGAGAATATCAAAGATATTACAGTTGTAGCCGGCAAAGCAACCGAAGTGGAATTCGAAATGGAGGAAAGCATCATCAGTTCGAATGCTATTTCAGTTGTTGCAAGTCGTGCAGAATTTCGCGAAACACCTGTTGCATTCTCGAATATTGTTAAGCAAGATTTGGAAATGAACCTTGCATCGAGAGATATTCCAATGGTGCTCAATGAAACTCCCGGCGTTTATGCAACTGAATCCGGCGGTGGATATGGTGATTCGCGAATAAATTTAAGAGGATTCGACCAACGTAATGTTACTGTTATGATTAATGGCGTTCCGGTTAATGATATGGAAAATGGCTGGGTTTATTGGTCGAATTGGGATGGTTTGTCTGATGTAACCTCATCTGTGCAAATTC
>JANJUO010000065.1 GCA_024710535.1 bacterium | reverse complement strand
ATTATAATTATCAGATTAAAAAAAATTGGTATAACTTATTTATTTTTCGTAATTTTAAAGTGCAGCAGAAATACTTTTTTAAAAACAAATTAATTAAGTATTTTATAATTGGAAGTTTGTCAACAAAATTAAGTGCTATTATGTTCAGAAAGCATTTTGTTTTATTTATATTTATTTTGCTCACTGGGGGATTATTCGCTCAAATTACTCAGCCATTGTATGATTTTGGTAGTAAAGGAATCGACAAAGCCGAGCAACTTTTTGAGCGTGAACTAATCAAAAATTCTGAAATTGAACTTTTGAATCAAATCAGAAAATTTCCTGAAACTGTTTCGGGTGATAAAGCTGTTTTATTACAAGCAAATATTGATTATTCGCTTGGAAATTTTACTGTTGCCGAATCCAAACTTACTGAATTCCTAACTGTTAGAGCAAATTCTCCCTTTGTTGCTTTTGCGGCATTGCAAAGAGGTATGATAGTTTTTCGCCAAAAAAAATTCGACAGAGCCGAAATATTTTTTGAAGCATCTCAAATATATGCTGAAAATGATTTGAAGGATAGAAAAAATGCTATATATGCTGATCTGGCTCAAACTTCGATTTATTGGCGTGCAATTTCAATGCTACATTTAGGAAAGCATCCAGACGCTATTCCCGTTTTCAAGCATTTAGCAAACAATTTTCCGCAAGGAAATTTTGCAGATGATGCATTATATTCCCTTGGTAGAATCTACGAAGTAAACTCAAAATTGGATTCTGCGATTTTCTTTTATAGAGAATCTTCAAAAAAATATCCCAAAAGTAATTCAATTTTGGTATGTATTATAAGAGAAGCAAACATTAACCTCCAACAAAGACAGCCTGCATCTGCATTGATTAGTCTTGAGAAGGCAGAAAATATTTATTCTCACATTGTTGCAAAAGATTCAATAGGTAATGAATATCAAGCCCAAAGCTTTTCTGAAAATGCTCTTGAAAAAATCTTATATTTGAGAGGAGAGGCATATAATATTGCAGGAAATTATGAGCAAGCCAAGTATGTTTACAGAAACTTTTTTGAGAAATATCAGGATTCGCCAATGCTTTTATATGCCAAACTCGGTATGGGTTGGGCATTATTGAATTTGAGAGAATATAATGATGCGATAGTTTATTATGACCAAATTATCGAAACAGAAGATGAAAAAGAATATAGAGTGAAATCGATTGCTCAATTATATAGGGCAGTTGCACTCAAGCGATCAGATAATAGAGAGCAGGCAAGAAAGGAATTATCTGCATTATCTTTACAGCCGGCTTATCCTTTTGCGGCATTGGTAATGCTTGAATTGGGGCAGATTTATTATGAAGCTGGAGAATTTGAGCAGTCCAGAAAAACACTTGAGCGTGCAGAAAGAGAATCTAATGATGCGGCAATAACTGTTAGGATAAATCTTTTGCTTGGCGCCACATTTTTGGAAATGAAAAATTGGGATAAAGCAGTAATTGAATATAAAAAAGCCGAAACTCTTGCAAGAAATTCTAATGAAATTACGATGCCAAACCGTCATTGGTATCTTACAGAAACAAAATTTAAGCAGGGAATTGCCCTTGTTCAAAGTTATCGCTCAACAGAAGCAATACCTGCATTGATGGGTTTTTTGGCAGAAAGTAAGGGCGATAATCGTTACGATGAAGCATTATTTTGGCTTGCTGAAGCATATTATCGAACTGATTTATTGAAAAATGCTATTGAATCTTATCTGAAAGTTATTAAAGATTATCCTGCAAGCCCAAGAAGAGAAGAGTCGATTTATGGATTGGGATGGGCGCATTTTAGATTGAAAGAATTTACTAATTCATCTAAGATTTTCGATCAATTAATTTCCGAATTTCCCAAAACAAAATATGCTGTTGAAGTATTAACCAGACAAGCAGACGGCTATTATATAAATAAAAATTTCAGTAAAGCGGCAGAATCTTATCGTAAAGCCGCAAAATTAGCACCCGGTACCGAAGATGGTCAATATGCTTCTTACCAGTTAGCACACGCACTTTATAGGCAGGGTAGTTACGAACAGTCTGTTACATCATTGTTGGATTTTGTTAGACAATACGGCAAATCTCAATTTGCTCCAAATGCTTTATATTTGATTGGCTGGATCAGATTCCAACAAAAGAAGTTCAATGAAGCAATTGATAATTTCAATTTTATGATAAATGCCTATCCACAAAGCACAGAAGTTCCACGTGCTTATTATGCTATTGGTGATGCATATTATAATATTAATAATTACGAACAAGCAATCAAATTCTACAAAATTGTAATTGAATCATATCCTGCGAGTGCTTTTGCACCTGAAGCAATTAAATCAGTTCAGTATGCCCTTATGGCATTGGGACGCGAAGATGAAGCTATTCAAATTGCAAATCAATATGTTGAAACAAATCCTGATTCTCCATTTGCACCAGAATTTCAAAAGAAAATCGGTGAAATGTTTTATCAAGGAAGAAAATATTCTGATGCAATTACTGAATATGAAAAATTCTTGCAAAAACATCCAAATAATGAAAATGTACCTGAAATTCTATATTGGATGGGTAAATCCTATTCAAGTATGAATAATTCTGAAAAGGCGATAGATGCTTTTGCTAATATTACGGCAAAATATCCAAACAGTGAGTTTGCGGCGGTTGCTATGCTTGAAAATGGCTTGCTCCAAGCAGAACTTGCCAACATCGATAAAGCAGATTCTTTGTTTATGCTTATTTTGAAGAAATACCCAAAAAATGAAAATGCTCCTCAAGCAGGTTTCGAAAGAGCAGTTTTGAAATTCAAACTTGGAGATACTGTGTCTGCAATGAAACTATATATTGAAGTTGCAGAAACATTTCCTTTGACCGATTTTGGAGATCAGGCACGTTATAGAGTAGGTATGTATTATCGAAACAGAAACGAATTTGATGTGGCAAGAAGCCATTTCGAACTTTTAGCAAAAGTTAAGGAAAATCCAAGCATTGCCTGTGAAGCTCAATATCGAATTGGCGAAATGTTCCAAAGAGAAAAATTGTTCGATAAAGCAATTGAATCATATATTGTAATAAAGGAAAATTTCGAAGGATACGAAGATTGGTACTCACTTGCTTTATTGAATTTAGGTGAATGTTATGAAAATACGGAAAATCTTGAATCAGCAAAAGAAATTTATACAGTTTTAGAACAAGTAAGACCAAACGATGATTATGGAAAAACTGCAAAAACAAGATTAAAGAGAATTAAAAAATAATAAGAAAAGAATTATGAAAAAGATTGTTTATTTAATATCGATATTTTTGATTTTTAGTGCTTTTGCTAATTCCCAACAGAGTGGAAGTGCAAGCGAGCCGCAGAAAAATCCTCCACCGCAAACAACAGAACCTGTTGATTTACCAACAATTTTTGTTAAAGGACAATTATTATTAAATGTGAATTCCGGCACAAAACAAGATCCGGAAAAACCACTTAGATTAACTATGGATCAATTAGATTCATTAAATTCACTCGAGAAGCAACAGTCTTTGCCTATTCAAATCGAACCTATTCCATTAGTTTCGAGCAGAGGTAGTTTTCATAAAGGGTACTTAAATGTGGATGTTGGTAGATTTGCCATGGGAACTTTGAATGGCGGTTATAGCTTCAACACCGAAGGATACGAACTTTTTGCAAAAGCAGGTATGGATTTCAGTGGTGGTCATGTTGATAATTCTGAATATACAAAAATGTTTGCAAAAATTAGTTCTGATTATATCGCACCTCCTAAGTTTTTTATATTTGGTGGTAGTAGAACAAAAACACAAGTAGAATATAAAAATAATAATTATAATTTATACGCAGTAACGAATCCGGCAGAGAGAACAACACATAATTTTAATGCAGAAGTTGATGTAGATGGAAATTATAGTGGATTGAGATTTCAGACAGGTCTGGGATTTGAAGCATTCCAATCAGTTACTAACGAAAATAAAGCTGCAAATAATAATATTTCGGGCTATTTGAAATTACATAAATTATGGAATTCATTTATGCTTGCAGGAAATTTGTTGGTAGATATGAATTATTTGCGTGGTAATGCAGCAAATTTCATTCAAATTGATGGTTCTGCAGAATGGATTGTTGATAATCTATCTTTGAATTTGAATGCTGGATTTCAACTTGCTGGAAGTTCAACGGGTATCGATAGAGGTGGCTTGCTATTGTCAGGAAATATGGAATACCGTATTGATAAAATGTTCACTTTGAAAGCTGCAATTCTTTCAGGATTAGAAAATAAAAATTGGACAGATTATTTCAAAGAAAATCCGTATTTGGCAAATAGTTCAAATCTTGATTTTGCATACAATATTGCTTTGGCACAAGCATTTTTTTACTATCATCCAAATAACGATTTAGGCATTTCTGTTGGTGGTAAATTTCGAATTACAGACAGAAATCCTTTTTATTCAAATTCATCAAAACTTGACGGTACATTCAATTTGAACTATGAAAGTGCTAATTTAACTTATGGTATTATTGAAGTTTTTTGGAATATTACAGAAAATAGTAAGATATTAGCAAATTTTCAATCAATTAGTTCAACTTTATCAGATAAAAACTCAAAAAATGTACCTTATATGCCGAATATAAAACTTGCGGCTGACTACAGCACAAAAGTACTCGAAAACTTTGGCACAACTTTTGGTATTGATTTTGTTGGAGAAAGATTTGCTGATTTGGAAAATACTAAAGTGTTGGATAGTTACTTTAATGTTCGTGCAAGATTTGATTACAACATAAATAATTATTTTTTGATATATACATCACTGGATAATATACTCAATCAAGAAATAATGATTTATGATGCTTATAAAGAAAGAGGAATGTTTATAAATATTGGATTAATGATTCAATTCTAATGGCAATTTTTGATGATAACATATTAAGAGAAGAAGAACAATTAGGCGGATTTAACCCCGGTGAACCTGATGATGATGTATTTTATTTAGGTGAAAATACATATCCCGGTGATATTAGTGAATTTGAATTCAAAGAGGTTGAGGCGCCCGTAGTTGAGGAAAGTGGTGATATATTGGATGCTGCAAAAATTGGAGCCGCCGATATGTCTGTTTGGGATTTCTTTGAAAAAGATGAATTAGAAGAAACATCAGAAACTCCAATAGAAGAAGTGGTCGATAAGCCAAATTTTAACGATGTTATTAGTGAAATAGAAAATGTAATAATTTCAACTCCTGAATCTTCAGATAGTTTTGAAGTAGATGATGAAGAATTAGATGAAGATGCAATAAATGCATTATTCAATCCCATTAAAGAATCTGAAGTTGAGCCAACTAAGCAATCAGCAGATAATATCGAAGAAATTTCTGTGGATGATGATTTCAAAAAGTTCTTACAAGGTCAAATTGATAAGCGGCAAGTTAGAAAAGAAAATGAGATAGAAGAAAAAGTAGAAATAAATACAGAAGTTAGAGAGAATGAAGGTGAGTTTGTTCCTGTAGAAAAAACAGAAGATACTCAGTTGATTGATATTACCGCTTTTGAAGCAGATCGTCCATCAAAAATGATTGGATTGACCTCTAATCCTGATAATATTCATGAAGATAGGCATCAAGAAAAAACTGAAATCCAAGATGAAGATCCAGATGAAAATGTAGAGAATAAAACTAAAGAAAAAAAACGCAAAAAACCATTCCCTTGGTTATTTGCCGCTGTTATTTTTGCTGGATTTTTATTGTTGGGAACGGTAGGATATTTTCTTTATCATAATTTATTTATGAAAAAAACTGAAATAGCCCATACTGAAACAGTTAAACCTATAGAAAAAGAAATTGCAAAAGTTGAAGATAAAAATACCAAAGAAATTGATAAATCTGAAGAAAAATTGGTAGATAAACCGATTGATACTGTTGATATTTCAAAAAATGCTGAGAAAGCTGTTGAAACTCAAGTAGAGAAATCTGCTGAAAAGGAATCAACGAAGCAAGTTGAAAAGCCAATTGAAAAGAAACAAGATTTGCTTATTGTTGACGAACCTAAAAAAACAACAAAGAAAGATACAAAAAAATCTACAACTATTGCTTCTAAACCACCTGTTAGCAAGAAAACTACTATCGAAAAACCAAAAAAATCAATACCGGCAAATATTGAAAAAGATATTGCTGTTATCGACGAGCCAAAGAAAGAAACAAAAATAATTGAGCCAAAAAAAGAAACAAAACCAACTACTGCATTGCCTACAAATGAACAAAACAATAAACCGGCAACTTCTTCGTTAAAAGATTTAGGTGGAGAGGGTGAATATGTTGTTCAGATTTATTCCTCGCCATCAAAAGAAGATGCAGAAATCTGGCTTAGGAAGTTGCAACAAAAAAGTGGTGAAGGTTTTATTTCTACTCAAAAAATAAGAGATAAAATATACTATCGTGTTAGATTTGGTAATTTCAAAACAAAAGAGGAAGCTCGTTCTGCAGCAATTAGATTTGGATTTACACAATCCTGGATCGACAGGATAAAATAGATTTTGGGGGAGAAATATCTATGTATCAGCCAAGATACGAAGAAAATCCAACGGTACAATTCAAGATACCGTGGGATATTAATTATGCACGAAGTTTCGCTATTGCAGTTACACTTGTATTGTCAATTATTATGTTTTCTTCAATTTTTGAAATCAAAAAAGCCCATGTTCGTGAAACGCAAATAAATACTATTCCATTGACAATATTGAACTTTGGTGATGGTGATGGAACTGGTATGAGCAAGGGAAATTTATCAAAAGAAGGTGCTTTGCATAAAGGACAACAAACAAGTTCTATCCTGCAGGATGCTTCTGTATCTGCAAAAACCAAATTTGACAAAAATGCTGTTTCTCAAAAAGAAAATGCTGTTCCAAGAGCAGTTGATCAGCTTGCCTCAGCAGACAGAAGTAATGATGTTGAAAAAGGGAATGCCAAAAGCAACATTGGATCATTAGATGGTTCAATTGATGGAACCGGCTTGGGAACAAGAGGAACAGGACCAGGAAAGGGTTTAGGATTTGGAGATATTGAATGGGGTGGCGGAGGAAACCGAATTGTACTTCAGAAGATTGTGCC
The DNA here is from genome assembly GCA_024710535.1 of bacterium. Classification (GTDB taxonomy): domain Bacteria; phylum Bacteroidota; class Ignavibacteria; order Kapaibacteriales; family UBA2268; genus JANJUO01. The sequence goes on along the minus strand of JANJUO010000065.1, from coordinate 2,672 downwards.
AAAATTCCCATCAGGGGTAAATACAAATGCTGAAATTAGAATAAAATTTACAGTGCTTCCAGATGGAACGGTTGGCAGAATTATTCCATTACAAAAAGCAGATCCAAGATTAGAAAAAGCCGCATTGGATGCATTAAGACAATGGAGATTTAATGCTTTGAAAACAGATATTGTTATGGAAGGAATTATTCCTTTGTCTTTTGTTCTGCAATAATATTGTTGAATTAATTTACAAAAATGAATCTTTTTTATTTAATTAAGATTCATTTTTTGTTTTGAAGGAAATCATCATAAATGCATCTTTTTTAAATATATAATTATTCAAAGAAAATTTTTTTGATTAATTTTGTCTTTTGAAAATTAACAAATTCGGATATAAAATTGAAAAGAACTTTAATTACTTCCGCTTTACCTTATGCTAACGGATATTTGCACTTGGGGCATATTTCGGGTGCTTATTTACCCGCTGATATGTATGCAAGATTTTTGAGAATTTCCGGCGAAAATGTATTGTATGTTTGCGGTTCGGATGAGCATGGAGTTGCAATTAACATTTCTGCAGAAAAAGAAAAAGTTTCTCCTCAAACAATTATCGACAAATATCATAATGCAAACAAAGAAGCCTTCGAAAAATTCGGTATGAGTTTTAATATTTATTCGCGCACTTCACTGCCCGAGCATCACGAAACTGCTCGAGAATTCTTTGGAGATGCCCTCAAAAACGGATATTTAATCGAAAAAGAAGAAGAGCAATTCTATGACACACAAGCAAATATGTTTCTTCCTGACAGATATGTAGAAGGAATTTGCCCAAATTGCGGTAGTGACAAAGCAAGGGGTGATCAGTGCGATAGTTGCGGTGCTTATTACAATCAAACCGAACTCAAAAATCCAATAAGCATTATTTCAGGAAAAACGCCAGTCGTAAGAAAAACTACTCATTGGTATTATAGATTTGATAAATTTCAACAATTTTTGGAAGATTATATCTCATCCAATGAATCAAGTTGGAAAGATAACGTTATACAGCAAACTCGTTCCTGGCTAAAAGCCGGTATGGCAGAGCGTGCCATAACTCGCGACTTAAGTTGGGGTGTTTCAATAGATTCAATCGATGGAATTGATAAAGAAAAAGCAAAAGGAAAAGTAATATATGTATGGTTCGATGCAGTTTTGGGATATATAACTGCTACAAAAATTTGGTCGAAAGCAAATAATCAAAATTGGGAATTATGGTGGCGTGATTCGGAAACCGATTATGTTGCATTTATCGGTAAGGATAACATCGTTTTTCATACTATTATTTTTCCGGCAATTCTAAAAGGTGCCGGCAATTATATTTTGCCAAAAAATGTTCCTGCAAATGAATTTTTGAATCTTGAAGGTCAGAAATTTTCCAAATCAAGAAATTGGAGTATTGATTTGAAGGATTATTTTGAAGATTTCAAGGATGGTCAATTTGTGGATATTTTGCGTTATACATTAGCAATGAATTTCCCTGAAACAAAAGATTCTGACTTTACTTGGAAAGATTTTCAAGCACGTGCGAATAATGAACTTGCTGCAATTTACGGAAATTTTGTTAATCGTACCTTGCAATTTTTGCACAAAAGTTTCGAAGGAAAAGTGCCGGAATTATCCGATAGATATAAAAATCTCTTCGTAGATTGGAAAAATTTGATTGATAATTATTCAAGTGAAGAAGTGAAATCAAAATTTAGTGAAATTTATGGCGAAAATCTTTTGAATTTGATTTTATCATTGCATAAAGGTATAGAAGCAACTTCAGCGGATTATCGCAAATTCAAATTGCGTGATGCACTTCTTGACACTATGAACATTGCTCGTGCTTCTAATAAATATTTCAATGATGAAGAGCCATGGAAATCATTCAAATCTGACAAAGATAAAGCCGCTTTAACGCTAAATGTTTGCTGTCAGATTGTGCGATCATTATCTTTGTTGTTTGCTCCAATTCTTCCATTTACAAGCGAAAAAATCAATGATATTTTGGGATATAAGCAGACCACAGGATTTCCTTCGGATTCGTCTGATGTGAATTATTGGGCTGAAGCATCTTATCCGAAATTGCCTGAAAACCACTTCATTAAGCAACCGCAAATTTTGTTTAATAGAATTGAAGATGAATTGATTCAAAATCAGATTTCAAAACTTGGCGATAAAACGCAGCAAGAGCCAACTCCTGTTGAAGAATCAAATCTCATTTCAATTGAAGATTTTCAAAAAATATCTCTAAAAACAGCAAAAGTAATTTCTGCAGAAAAGATGCCAAAATCGAAAAAATTGCTCAAACTGCAAATACAAATTGGAAATGAAACTCGTCAAATTCTCGCTGGTGTTGCTGAGTATTATCAGCCGGAATATTTGATTGGGAAAATTATTGTTGTGGTTGCAAACCTAAAACCTGCAAAGTTGATGGGGGAGGAATCCAATGGAATGATGCTTGCGGCAAGTATAGATGGAAAGTTATGCTTTGTTTCGCCCGAAAAAGATGATATTCAGGATAACGCTATTGTGAAATAGAAAAAAATATTTCTAATAATTAAGGAATAAATCAATCATAAGTCATTGAATTATTCCTTATTTTTTTGATAACAATTATAACAAAAAATCAAATAATTTGTTTTATGGTTTTATAAAAAAATAAAAAA
>JANJUO010000634.1 GCA_024710535.1 bacterium | reverse complement strand
AATTATGATTCTTCTAAAACAAAAATACCGTTACTACTTAAGAAACTTATTAAATTATACTTTCCAAATTGATCTGTATCAGCATATAAAATATCCTTGAAACCTGTAATTTCAAAATTGATGTGATGATGGCTTTGCTCGGCAATTCCTTCAACAGTTATATAGACTTTTTTTATTTTATGTATTGGTATCATACGTTTCTGATAATCAGTTTTATGTATTGCTGATAAAGCCATAACAAGATAACCATCTATTATAAAAATTTCTCCTAATTTAGATGGATTTAATGAACTTATCCAACCCATAAAAAATAATATTGCCAATAATAACAAGACCAATAAAAATAATGATGAAAAAATTATGGAAAGCCAACTTGCTTCTTCCCAAAAATTATTTTCATATTGAAAAAATACAACCGTAGTAATAACAAATAATGTTCCAAGGAAATATTTAAAGAAGTAGATAGGAGATCCATTTAAACCTTTAATGCTATCATCATTGCTCGCAATGTTGGCAATTTCTTTATAAATATCATCCCTTAATACATGATTAGGTTTCAACTGCCCATACAATTTATTTAAATGTTCATTCATTGGAGTCTTTTTTTCTTTATTTTTATTCGCCGCTGTTACTCTTGCTTTTCTTATGTAGTCATTTGTTTCATTCATAACATCAGCTTCATCACCAGAAAAATAACTTATAATAGCTATTCCAACAAGCAATAGTACAAATAATATCAAATATACCAAACCATCCGACATAACACACCTTTTTTCATTTTTGCAACAAACTCATTCTATATATCCTTTTCGATGCTTTTAGGTTTCAAAAAAAATCAATTATTTTTATAAATTTTCAATCTAATATCTTGTAAAGTATTATCAAGCAATTCTGTAAATATTCTAAAACTCTCATTTGCAGTCAATTTTTCATTTATAAGTTCAGAAAATGCTTTTTTTCTTAGTTCAATCAGATTTTTCAACTCGATTTCCAATAAATCTATGTGATTGATATTATTAAGATTATCAAGCGTGGCAAGTACAATTTTATAGTATTCATCAATTCTATTCTTTTTTCTTAGCTTATTCCAAACCAGAAAACTTTTTATACCGCCAAAAAAAGTTAGAATAATTGTAAATGCAAACCCAATTACATCTATATATTTTTCCAAAAAAGTAGGTTCGTTTCTTTCGAAATAATCTTTGGCGCCCTCATGGATTGGAAATTTTAGCTTTTCTGCATTAAATTTTTCCGTTACGAAGCCAAAGATATTGTTCTTCTGTCCCAAAACGCCTTTCTGCTCAACTATCATTTTTGTAATTTCATAAACTACATCATTAGGAATGCCTTCTCTTGCCACCAAAACCGCATCAACAGCAATGGTTAAAATCGGGTCATCGGGATAATTACCAAACATATTTTTCGGGATAATGAAGGGATACGAATAGATATGCTTGATACAAAAAGCATCCACAGATGACCCTTTATAAGCAAGATTAAAATCATCAAAACTAAATATTTTAGCACCATTTTTTATCATTTTGACAACTTTTGAATTGTCATAGCCGGTCAAATAAAAACATATTTTTGTAGAATCATCAATAAGATTGTTATCAGCAGTATTATAAATCGGGAAATAATCCTTTTCTAAAATAGAAAATTCCTTTAACATATTTTGAGCATAAGTTGTTTTTTCATGCTCTTTGAGATACATACTAACTCTGTTTCCCCTGATTAATGTATCCAAATCATTAATTACTTCATTATCCATATACAAAAGCATTACAATTGAAGGATATAGCGGCAAAACTGAATTCAAGTTCATTATGGAATCCGGTGAAAAGTCATTTTCCAATATAGCAAAATCTACTTCTTTGCTTTGCAGATAATCTATAGCGCTTTTGCCATTTGTTTCATCAATTACTATAATTTCAGAATTAATACCATTCTTGTTAAGCTGATTAACTATTTCATTCAAAAGATAATATTTCGTGCCTTTTTTTGTTGCAACCACAAACTTCAAAGTATCATCATTTTTTGAACAAGATATTAAAAGAAGTAAATTAATGATAAATATGTATTTAAGTGTCTTCATAATTATTTATGCAAAATATTATTTAAATAAAAGCGGCACAATTTACATTTTTTTCGATTGCACCGCTTTTTTTTTAGGGGAGTTGTTTATTATTTACAAATAGCCGTTTTAAAAATTTCTGAAGTATTTGCTATTTGAAATTGATTCTTCATTTTCAAGTTATCAAATTTCATATCAATACATTGTATTTTTACTTTATTATTGCCCAATATTTCAATTATTTTTACAGCAAAGCAATCAGATGTTTTCCCAAGAGAAATTTTCTGATATGCAATACTCCCTACTTTCATCCAACTTGTTGTATTGTTTGGTTGATTTTGAGAGTTATTATTTGTATTAGTTTGATTTGTACAATCAGATAATGTTCTACTCAATTTATCTTCAAGAACATTCAACGTACCATTTGTACTTGAAAAGTAAACACCGATTTGATTTGTGTTATCCGGTATAGCAACAACCTCGCACGCTTTGCAATTTCCATAATCGTTATAGAATAATGCGTCTCCAATTCTGTATCCTTTTTTTGAGATAATTCCACAACCAGGAACTCTGGATAAATCTTTTGGGTCAACATTCAAGGAGGTATTTTTCATACCACCATCCACCATTGCGTTTGATTTTTTTGAACCTTCGCCATCAGTAAGAATGCTGATTCGTATTCCATAACCCGGCACATTTTCAAGGATGCCGGTTACCTTAGCTTTGTAGCATTTTCCATATTGTTTATAATAAATTGGTTCCCCAATTTTGAAATCAGTAATAACTTGTGCGTCTAAAAGCATAAACGACATTATTCCAATAATCAAAGCCAATAACATTCCTTTTTTCATTTTTTTCTCCTTGAAAATTTAAAAAATTATTTCTTAAAATCACTTACATATTTTGCTGTAGTGATATGTTTTTTCACAAATTCGTCTATAAAGTAATTTCCGTATTCTTCTGTTTCAAATGGTCCTACATAATAAACATATTCAAATTTATTCTTTGATATTTCTTTTTTGAATATATTTACACGAGTTGGTCCCACCAAATATCTGTCATAGAATTTTCTTCGTTCGCTGATTGATTTTTCAGGAATAGAATTATACTTACTAT